>JAUSJX010000122.1 GCA_030647435.1 Candidatus Rokuibacteriota bacterium | reverse complement strand
CGTGAAGCGGCGGACGGGGCCCCAAGCTCCGGGACGGTCTCGGTCGACCGAGGGGGAAACGGGCTCCCGCCCACCTTCACCCGGCCAGTCTTCTTGGCCGGTGTCTGCATGATACAAGGGGGAGAGGGCAGGGTGAGGGGGCGCTGATCGTGTCACGCTCAGCCCTTCCACAGCGAGAGCAGGAGCCGGAGCTTCAGGAACAGCGGGACGCGGAGCTCCTCGACTTCGAACGCGACGGGCATGATCGCGAAGATATCGCCCTCGAAATCGACGGCGCTGTTCACGTAGGCGAGGGCGAAGTCGTAGGGCTTCGGGTGCAGGATCAGGTGCAGGAAGGTCTCCGCTGACTTGATGACCACGGCGCAGAGGGGCTTGTCGCCGGCCAGCCGCACCTCGCTGCCGTCCCACAGCCTGAAGGCCACCGGCGCCTGGATACGGCCAAAGACCTCCCGCAGGATGGCAGCCGCGCGAGCCGGGGTCGGGCTTGGGAGAAATCGCGCGATCATGGGTCCCTCCGGGGCCTTTCTAGCGGGGCGGGGCGCCGTTGTCAAGCGCGCGATCGCCCTTGTTGTTGACAAGTGAAATGTCCGCTGGGTCTTGACAAGTGATCTGTCCGCTCAGTCACGAGAGCCCGTGGGCAGTCGGGGGCCGCCGGGGCAAGGCTGGTGGCCTCGAGCACGCCGAGCAAGGCCTTCCGCCATGGAAGAACTGACCTGCCCTGAGGAACACCGGGTCCCGGCAAGCGCCTGTCTGGTGTCGATGCACCAGAAAAATGAAGCATTCGCCGGATTGTGCTCAGAAGCACAAGCGCGCGATCGTTGCGGACAAAGGGGATCGAGAAGGTCCATTTTGATGCAGCTAACGCTCAGAGGCGACTACGCAGTGAGAGTCATGGTGGACTTGGCCGGCCGCCCAGCCGATGCCAGCGTGCGGACGACCGACCTCGGCCGCCGCACCGGCGTTCCCCGCCCCTACCTGCGCAAGGTGATCCAGGATCTTGCCCGGGCCGGCCTCGTCCGCACGCGGCGAGGGATGTCCGGCGGCGTCTCGCTGCTCGCGCGGCCGGCAGCGGTCACCCTCAGGCGGGTCATCGAGGCCGTCGAAGGGCCGATCTACCTCAACCGGTGCCTGATCCGTCGGGGTCTCTGCCCGCGCGACCGCACCTGCCCGGTGCATCCGGTCTGGGCTCGCGTTCAGGCACTCCTGATGCGCGAGCTCGATGCTGTTTCCATCGGCGAGCTTGCGGGTGCGGCGCCGACCCCTGCCGCCGCCACACGAGGTGACCACTCATGGTGAACTGGATGCGGTGGTTCCCGGAGAACGTCTCGACGTACGGCGGCGACGTGGACTCGGTCTTCGCGCTGATCTACTGGGTCGGGCTGGTGTGGTTCGTCATCACGCTCGGGACGTTCGGTGTGTTCCTCGTTCTTTACCGGCGCCGGCAGGGGCGCCGCGCCTTCTACATCACGGGTGAGCCCCTCCGCCAGGCGGCGTGGATCCTAATCCCGTGCGCCGTGATCCTGGCGCTGGATCTGTGGATCGACTGGCGGGGGGCGCCGGCCTGGGCCAAGGTCAAGGGCCAGTTCCCGCCGGCCGAGCTGACCATCCAGGTCACGGGCCGTCAGTTTTTCTGGGAGGTGGTCTACCCGGGCCCGGACGGGAAGTTCGGGACCGGGGACGATCGGCAGTTCAACAACGAGATCCACGTCCCCGTCGGCCGGCCCGTTCGCCTGGTCCTCAAGTCCGGGGACGTGGTGCACAGCTTCTTCGCCCCCAACCTTCGCTTCAAGCAAGACATGGTGCCGGGGCGGCTGACGGGCGGCTGGTTCGAGGCAACCAAGCCGGGCCGGTACGAGTTGCCCTGCGCCGAGCTGTGTGGGATCGGCCACTCGATGATGAACGGGTCGCTCTACGTACACCCGCCGGAGGAGTACGAGGCCTGGGTGAAGCAGCAATGGCCGGCCGCCACGACGGCTGACTCACGGAGGCCGCGATGAAGGATCTCCTGCCCACCGAGGCGGACACCAGACATCTGGAGACCCACGACGCCGGGCTCGGCTTCTGGCGCACCTGGGTCTTCTCCACGGACCACAAGACCATCGCCAAGCAGTATCTGGCCTGGGGCCTCTTCTGGACGGTGATAGGCGGCTTCCTGTCGGGGGTGATGCGCTGGCAGCTCGCCTGGCCCGGCAGCGACGTGCCGGGCTGGGGGGTGGTCGGGCCCGCCGCCTACAACGTGCTGGTCACGATGCACGGGACCATCATGGTCTTCTTCGTGGCCATGCCGATCGGGCTCGGAGCCTTCGGCAACTTCCTCATCCCGCTCATGATCGGGGCGCGGGACATGGCGTTTCCGCGGCTGAACATGCTCTCGATCTGGGTCTTCGGGCTGGCCTCGCTGGTGCTGCTGGTCTCATTCTTCGTCCCGGGCGGCGCCGCCTCGGCAGGCTGGACCGGCTACCCACCGCTGTCGGGCAAGGTGGAGTACACGGGGTCCAACTGGGGGTTGACCCTCTGGCTCCTGGCCCACGCGCTCGAGTTCGCCGCCTTCCTCATGGGTGGGGTCAACTTCCTCACGACGGCCCTCACGCTCCGGGCGCCGGGGATGACGCTTATGCGCATGCCGCTCGCCGTCTGGCACCAGCTCGCCGCCGCGCTCATCTTCCTGCTCTCCGTGGGCCCGCTGATCGCCGGCGCCGTGATGCTCCTGCTGGACCGCCTGATCGGCACCCGCTTCTACGTCCCCGGGAGCGGCGGCGATCCGCTACTCTGGCAGCACCTGTTCTGGTTCTTCGGCCACCCCGAGGTCTACGTGCTGTTGCTGCCGCCGGTGGGGTTCGTGTGCGAGGTGCTCCCGGTCTTCTCCCGCAAGCCGATCTTCGGCTACCGCTGGATCCTCTGGGCCACGGGCGGGGTGGTCGGGCTCAGCTTCATGGTCTGGGCGCACCACATGTTCGTGAGCGGCATGGACCCGCGCCTGGCCATGCCCTTCAGCATCAGCACCATCCTGATCTCGGTGCCGGTGGCGTGGGTGCTGTTCGCCATGATCGCCACGCTCTGGCGGGGCTCCATCAGCTTCGAGACCCCGATGCTCTTCGCGCTGGGTTTCATCGCCATGTTCGTGTTCGGCGGGCTCACCGGGATCTTCAACGGCTCCGCGCCCGTCGACATCTACCTCCGCGGCACGTACTTCGTGGTGGCCCACTTCCACTACACGCTCTTCAGCTCGACGGTCTTCGGCGCCTTCGCCGGGTTCTACTACTGGTTCCCGAAGATGTTCGGCCGGATGCTCTCCGGGCCCCTGGGCCGGCTACACTTCTGGCTCACGGTCGTCTTCTTCAACCTGACCTTCTTCCTGATGCACAACATCGGGCTGGCCGGCATGACCCGGCGCACCGCCGACCCGCGGCCGTTCGAGATGCTCAAACCGCACCAGTGGATCAACGAGTGGGCGACCGTCGCGTCCTTCCTGCTGCTGGCCGCGCAGATCCCCTTCGTGGTCAACGTGGTCCGGAGCCTCGTGGCGGGGGCGCCGGCGCCGGCCAACCCCTGGCAGGCGAGCACGCTCGAGTGGTCGGTGGCCTCGCCCCCGCCGCACCTCAACTGGGGTGAGGCGCTGCCGGTGGTCGAGCGCGGACCCTACGAGTACAGCGTTCCCGGCGAGAGCCAGGATTGGCTGCCCCAGCGCCGGCCGCTGGCGACGGGCGCCTGAGAGGACCTCCGTATGGCGATCCAGGTCCAAGAGCAGCCCTTCTATGGTCTCACCCCGGCCAAGGTCGGCATCTGGTGGTTCCTGGCCTCCGAGATCATGATGTTCGGCGGATTCATCGCGAGCTTCGTCGTCTTCCGCCTGGGCGCCACCGGGTGGGCCGAGGCCGCGCGCCACCTCAACGTGACGATCGGGATCGTCAACACCCTCATCCTCCTGACCAGCAGCCTCACCATCGTGCTGGCGCTGGCCGCCACCGAGCGCGGGGACGAGGCCGCCCTCCGGCGGTTCCTCGGGCTGACGATCCTTCTGGGGTGCGCCTTCCTCGGCTTCAAAGCGGTCGAGTACACCGGAGAGCTCCGGGCCGGGTACGCGCCGTGGACGGGAACGTTCTGGTCCTTCTACTACGCGATGACAGGGCTCCATGCGCTCCACGTCCTGGGCGGGATCGTGGTCAACGTCGTCCTCCTGGTGACAACCGAGTGGCGCCGGCTGCGCCCCCACCGCATCGAGGTGGCCGGACTCTACTGGCACTTCGTGGACATCGTCTGGATCTTCCTCTTTCCGCTCCTGTACCTGGCCTGACGGAGGTGACGATGACGACCCATGCGCCCCGGAGCAACTACGTCGCGATCTGGGTGTGGCTGGTGTTGCTGATGGCCGCCGGCGTGGCGGCGAGCTTCCTCCCCGGCGCGCGGGCGCTCGCCGTGACGGCGATCTTCGCGACCGCGGCGGCCAAGGCACTGCTGGTGGCGCTCCACTACATGCACCTGAAGCTCGAGCCCTGGGTGATCTACGCGATCGCCCTCATCCCTGTGGCCCTCGTGGCGATCCTGGCGCTGACGCTCCTGCCCGACTTCAGCTTCCATCATTGAGCGGGCGTGCCGCGGCTCGGCGGGTGCGGAGGACGGCCCGGTGAGCACGCTCTCGGTGCTGCCGGCGGTCAACGCCTGCCTCAACGCGATCAGCGCCCTGCTCATCGTGCTGGGCTGGGTGTGCATCCGGCGCCGTCGCGCCATCGCGCACCGGCTCTCCATGCTGGGGGCGGCCGGCGCCTCGGGGCTGTTCCTGCTGAGCTACCTCGTCTACCACTCGGTGTTCGGACACGTCCGGTTCACGGGGCAAGGGCTCGTCCGGACGCTCTACTTCCTCATCCTGGGCTCCCACACGGTGCTGGCGGCGGCGCTGGTCGTGCTCGTTCCGATGACGCTCTACTGTGCCGCCCGCGCACGCTTCAAGCAGCACGCGCGGTTCGCGCGGTGGACCGTCCCGACCGGCCTCTACGTGTCGGTCACGGGAGTGGCGATCTACCTCATGCTCTACCGGCTCTTCTGATGGCCGGCCCGCGTCCCGCGAGTGCCCCGTCGTGATCGCGGCCTACGTGGAATCTCTGAAGCTCCGGATCGGCAGCTTCATCGGAATGGCCGCCCTGCTGGGCTACGTGGCCACCGCCCCGGCTGGGCTGTCGCTCTCCGCGATGGGCATCCTCTTCCTGGCGACCGTCATGGCGGCAGGGGGCGCCGGAGCGCTCAACCACTTCCTCGACCGCGATCTGGACGCCCGCATGGCCCGCTCCGCGCGGCGGCCACTGCCGTCCGGGAGGATCCGCCACGGCTGGCATGTGGTCGCGCTCGGCCTCGCCGCGGTCGCGTTGGCGCTCAGCCTCGCCCTCTGGAAGCTGAACCGGCTCGTGGCACTGCACCTCTTCCTGGGCGCCTTCACCTACGTGGTCATCTATACGATCTGGCTCAAGCGTCGCTCATGGCTCAACGTCGTGATCGGCGGCTTGGCCGGGTCCTTCGCCGTCCTGGCGGGCGGGGCGCTCGCGCGGCCCGAGCTCTGCTCACCGCCGCTGATCTTCGCGGCCGTGCTCTTCTTCTGGAGCCCGTCCCACTTCTGGCCGCTCGCCATCGCCTACAAGAGGGACTACGCCGAGGCGGGGATCCCCATGCTGCCCGCGGTCAAGGGCGAGAGCCGGACGGTGCGGAGCATCGTGGCGAATACCGTGGCGCTCCTGGCCTCGAGCCTCCTGCCGTTCGTCCTGGGTCTCCTCGGCTGGCCCTACGTGCTCGTCGTCCTAGCGGCGGGGGGAATCCTGCTGGGCCAGAACCTCCGCCTCGCGCGCCGGCCGGCCGACCGGCGTCTGGCGCTCGCCAGCTTCCACGCCTCGAATCTCTTCCTGGTGCTCCTCTTCCTCGGCGTGGTGCTGGACGTGGGGCTGCGCCGGTAGCGGGATGAGAGGCGACATGAGCGCACACGGCGACCGGGTCATTCTCGAACCTGCAGCCTGAGTGCGAGGCTCCACCCACGGCAGATCTTCCGAGCAAAGCCCGTTCTCGCTCATGGGCCGGCCTTCTCACAGACGAGGAGGCCCCACTTGGCTTTCGCCGCCCAGTCCGGGCGGTACTCGATGCCTATGGCCTTCATCTCGGCCAGCTTCTCGCCCGCCGTTCGGCAACACCAACTTCTGAGGCATCACGGCGCGGCCCCGGCCACCTATCCGCCCGGGGTCGACTCAGCCGCGGATGGTCTTCATGACCTCCTGGTTGTCGAACGCGCGGGCCGGGGGACCCTCGAAGATGATCTCGCCCCGGTCGATCGCGTAGAGCCTGTCGGCCACCCGGGACGCGGTCATCAGGTTCGACTCCGCGATGAGCAGCGAGACGCCCATGGCCTTGATCTGCGTCACGGCCTCGATGAACCGGGTCACCACCACGGGCGCCAGTCCCTCGAAGGGCTCGTCCAGCAGCAGGATGGAGGGGCTGAGGGTCATGGCGCGGGCGATGGCGACCATCTTCTTCTCGCCGCCCGAGAGGAACAGCCCGCGCCGCTGGGTGAACGCGCGCACCTCCGGGAACAGCGTGAGCACGCGCTCGTCGATCCCGCTGTCGCCCGCGGTGGCCACGGCCTTGCCGGCCGAGCGGGCAAGCGACTGGCTGATCACGAAGTTCTCGGCGACGGTCAGATCCGGGAAGATCCCGGCGTCCTCCGGCGCGTAGCCGATCCCCGCCAGCGCCCGGACGTGAGTGGGCAGCCGGGTGATGTCCTTCCCGTTGAACGTGACCGTGCCGCTGCGGATCGGTAGCAGTCCCATGATGCTGTCGATGGTCGTGGTCTTGCCTGCGCCGTTGCGCCCCACCAGGACGACCGACTCGGCGTCCCCAACCTTCAGCGAGACGCTGTTGAGGACGTGGGCGGGGCCGCGGAAGGTGTTGATCCGCTCGAGCTCAAGCATGGCGCTGGGTCCCCAGGAGATTGGCCGTGACCTGCTCGTTGTTCCGGATCTCGTCCGGGGTGCCGTCGGCCAGGATCGTGCCCTGGTGCATGGCGACGATCCTGGGGCAATACTTGAACACCACGTCCATGTCGTGCTCGACGATAACGGCCGTGATCCCCCCCGCCCGCACCACCTGCGTGATGATGTCCATGATCGGCGCCTTCTCGCGGGTGCTGACGCCGCTGGTGGGCTCGTCGAGGAAGAGGAGCTTGGGCTTGAGCGCGTAGGCGACGGCCACGTCCAGGAGCTTGCGCTCGCCCTGGCTGAGCCCGCCCGCCACCATGCCGGCCTTGCCCGCCAGGCCGAACTGCTGGAGCACGGCCACGGCCTCGTCCCGGACGGCCCGGTCCGCGTCCGACAGCGTAAACAGCTTCCGGGTCTTGCCGTCCCGCGAGAAGATGGCCAGCGCCAGGTTGTCGAGCGTGCTCAGCTGGTCGAAGAGGTTGACGAGCTGGAAGCTCCGCGCGATCCCCCGGGCGATCTTCTCGTGGATGGAGTCGTGGGTGATGTCGGCCCCCTGGAACACGATGGCGCCGGAATCCACGGGGATGAGCCCGCTGATCAGGTTGATCAGGGTGGTCTTCCCCGCCCCGTTGGAGCCGATGAGGGCCAGCACCTCTCCTTCCGTCACGGTGAAGTCCACGTGATCCACGGCGTGCGTCTCGCCGAAGTACTTGGTGAGCTGGGTCGTCTTGAGCAGGCTCACGGCGCGGGTGCCCTCTTCCACTTCTGGCTCCACTTCTGGGCGAGCCGCGCCACCATGCCCATGATGCCCGTCGGCAGCGCCAGCACGAGTGTCACCAGCACGACGCCCAGGAACATCTGCCAGTAGACGGTGTACCCGACGGCGAAGGTCTTGAGGTAGTTGAAGACCACCGCGCCCACGATGGGCCCGGCGAAGGTCTTGAAGCCCCCCAGCACGGTGAAGAAGACGATCTCGCCCGAGAATTGCCAGTACAGGATGTCGGGCGTCGTGAGCCCGTTGAGCGGCACCCAGAGCGCCCCGGCCAGCCCCGTGAACACTCCGGAGATCAGGAAGGCGATCCAGCGGTAGTGCCAGACCTGCACGCCGACGAACTCGGCGCGGGTCTCGTTGTCGCGGATGGCCTGCAGCGCCTTGCCGAACGGCGAATGCACGATCACCCACATGACCGCCGTGGCGGCCACGAAGACCACGAGGACGTAGTAGTAGTACCGATGCGCCAGGAAGGCCATCTTGTCCTGCCCGGCGCCCATGGACACGCCGAGCAGCGTGGGCGTGGGGACGCGCAGGCCGTCGGTCCCGCCCGTCACCCAGAAGAACTTGAAGGCCAGGCTCCACAGCACCTGGGACAGGGCCAGCGTGAGGATGCCGAAGAAGATCCGCGTGTAGCGCACGCAGACCAGACCGAAGATCGCCGCCACAAGGGCTGACGCGAGGATGCCGGCAAGGAGCAACAGCTCCATCGAGCCGACCTTCAGGTACTTCACGGCGAAGGCGACGGCGTAGGCGCCCACGCCAAAGTATGCCGAGTGCCCGAAGGAGAGGAGGCCCGTGTAGCCCAGCAAGAGGTTGAAGCCCAGCGCCGCGATGGCGAAGACCAGGCCGTAGGAGAGCAGCACGGTCTGGTACGGCTCGACTACCCAGGGCAGGATCGCGAGCACGAGAACGATGGGCCCGGCGGGAACGAGCAGGCGCCGGGTCTCGGCGGGCACGGGGCTCATGCGCGCCCGAACAGTCCGGCGGGTCGGATGAGCAGCACCACGGCCGCCATCAGGTAGAGCACCGCCAGCTCGACCTCCGGAAAGAAAGTGATGCCGAGCTCCCGGACCACGCCCACCATCAGCGCTCCGACCAGGGCACCCTCGAGGCTCCCGAGGCCGCCGATGACCACGACGACGAACGCCAGGATCAGCGCGTCCACGCCCATGCCGAGCACGGCGCCCTGCTGCGGCACGACGATGGCGCCGCCGAGACCCGCCATGAAGCAGCCCAGCGTGAAGGCCTGGACGTAGACGCGGTTGACGTTGACCCCCATGGCCTGCGCCATGCGCATGTTCTGCGAGGTCGCCCGCAGGACGACGCCGAACTGCGTGCGGTAGATGAAGGCCCAGAGACCCGCCGCCGCGAGGCCGCCGACGACGATGACGGCCAGGTTGTACGTCGGGTAGATGGACTCACCGATGTTGAGGCTCCCCATGCCCTCGAAGAGCGCGCTGACGGACAGCGGGTATGGACCCCAGATGAGCCGTATCAGGTCCTCGAGGATCAAGAGCAGCCCGAACGTGATCAGCAGCTGGTACTCCTCGGGACGCTTGTAGAGCGGCCGGAGCAGGGTCGGCTCCAGCACCGCGCCCAGGGCGGCCGCCCCCAGGGGCCCGGCGAGCAGCACGAGGTAGAGGAGCGGCGTCGGCGTCGCGCCGTCCACGAGCAGCCCCACCGTCCAGGCCGCCACGAAGGCCCCGAAGGCATAGAGGTTGCCGTGGGCCAGGTTGACGATCCGCATGACACCGTAGATGAGGCTGAGCCCGCCGGCGATGAGGAAGAGCACCGCCGCATAGAGGAGCGAGTTGAGGATGTGGATCAGGAGCGTGTCCATGGCCCCGATACCTTGCCCTAACTCAGGGGCCCGGTTCAACCCGAAACTGCGTCACCGCCACCTCGGCGTTGACCCAGTTGTCGCGCAGGGCCAGCGCCACCAGGGCGGTGTATGCGCCCGGCTTGAGCCGGCCCTTGAGATTGACCACGAGCCGGGCGCCGTCCCGGTCGCGCGACAGGCCGGCGTCCGCCACCGCGCCGTCGGCGCCGACAATGACGTAGCGGCAGACGGGCACGTCCGCGCGGTCCTCCTCGGAGACCGGCTTGCCCAGCGGCCCCCTCACGACGCGGTAGTCCCGCAGGAACTTCTCGACGCGTTCGATCTCGGGGACGATCTCCAGGCGGTCGCCGCGGGCGGTAAGCCGGGCGACGAAAGCCCGGCTCGGGAGCGCGAAGCGATCGTAGGTGCCGACCCCCTTCGGGTTGGTGAAGTCGCGAAACGCCGCTAAGACTACCTCGCGCTCCGTCCACTTCTCGAGCGCGTAGGGCCCGTTGGTGACGAGGAAGTGGCCGCGCTTGGCGTAAAAGCCCTTGAGCGAGGCCCAGCGTGTCTGGGCTTCGTCCGCCGTGACGAGTCGCTTGAGCGCGGGCGGGATGTAAGCCTGGGCCGCGAACGTCTCCACCAGCGCGGCCAGCGCCTCCTTCGTCTTCGCATCCCGCGCCAGGTCGAGCCACGGCACGCCGCGCCGCTTCGCCTCGCCCGGTGAAAAGGCGGCGAGGCCCCGCTTGACGGCCTCGTCCATCAGCGCCAGCACGGGCCAGGGCAAGGCACTCCATGGAGGCGCGAGGGCAGCCAGGGCTTCGTTGTCGAGGGCGCCGCCGCTGACGTAGACGTCGATGACCGGAACGATGTAGGTGAACGTGTTGTCGCTGAACTTCCGGACCTCGGCGTCCACCTTGATCACGCGGAACCCGACGAGGGCCTGGCGGAGCGGCGCTGTCGCTCCCTCCACGGCGGGGTCGGCCGCGGCCCGCCCGCCCGCGCGCGAGCCCCAGCGGTAGGCGAAGCTGTACGCGTAGACGGCGTCCGCCGGGGTCATGCGCGTCCCGTCGTGGAAGGCGGAGGCCACGAGGCGGTATGTGATGCGGGCCCGCGCGTTCTTGCCCTTCCCCGCGTCACTGAAGAGCCCGGTGCCGGGCTCCGGGATCAGGGCGTCTTCCGGCAGCTCGATCTCGGACACGGTTGGAGAGGAGGGCGGCCGAGTGACCGCCGCGGCAGTCACGCGGTTGGCCAGCCATCCGGAGCCGTAGGGTTCCGGGATCAGGGCCGGATCGCCCACGGCCGCCCACAGCAGCCGCCCCGCCGGATCGGAGAAGCCCCCGATCGGATTCCACGCGGCGGCGGGCCGGCTCGCGATTCCCAATCTGAGCCAACCGTTCCACGGGAAATCCTTGAGCTTGACGGTGCGGAGGAAGATGGCGGAGTTGAACCCGGTCTGAGAATCCCAGGCGATGTTCTCCACGCCCTGAGAGAACTCCGCGTTGAAGTACTCGCGGCGGATCGTGTAGCCCAAGACCACCCGCTCGCAGCCCGCCGCCAGTCGCGACACCAGCTGGCGCTCGAGCTCGATCCGCGCGGTGGGGCTGTCAAAGGCGCCGGAAGAGAGGCGACGGTAGAGCCCCTCCGCTGCCTGACGATCCGCGGCGTCGCTGACGGCGCCGGCCGCGAGCAGATGGGCGTGGAACCAGCCCTCCTTGAGCCACGGTGGGCCGAGCCAGCCGTCCAGGTTCAGGCCGTGGGAAGCGAGCAGGCCTTTAACGTCGACCTCCTCGATCGTGGCGTCCCACTTGCCGCCCCTGGCCGGGGCCTTTACGAGCCGCTCGGCCAGTGGACCTTTGGCCTGGACGAGGAGCGCAGCGCCCGATCCGGCCGGTACGGAAGCGTAGGCCTGCTTCGCTGACTGGGCCAGATCGAAGTGCTCCAGGTAGTCCATGTCATACGGCGTGACGGGATACGGATGCGGGACGTAGAGGCCCGGCGCTTGGCCGAGGCTCTTGGCGATCCGGCGAGCCGCTGCGCACCGGCTCTCGCGGTTCGCCGCCGCCTGCGAGCCCGGATTGAAGGTCATGACCACGTAGCCGCCCAGCGACTCGACGGGCTTGAGGTCGGCTGGGGCGCGGCCGCCCACGAAGGGGTCGGCACCGACATAGGCATGGAGCCCGGCGTTCTTGAGCAAAGGCACCGCCGCGGCCGGCGGCAGGGTCTGGATACGGATCTCCTGAGGGTAGTAGGACGGATAGAAGGGCAACTCGTGACCGGCCCCGGAGGGAGCGGCCCAGAGCAGGCAGAAGACAAGCAGGATGAGCGCGCGCACCCTGCGCGCCCATCGACGGAACCCCGGACGCCTCATGAACGTGAGAAAGGGGGAGGGGGGCAGTTCGCGCCCCCCTCCCCCGAACCCGTGAGCCGAGGCGCTAGACCTTGACCTGGGGCCAGGTCTTGTCGATCCAGGTGTAGGTGCGAGTCTCCTCACCGCTCGGCGCCGGCCACCCCGGAGGCGCCGTGATGTTGCGGATGGGGATGGTGATGATCTTGTTCGGATCGAGGATCTGGAACGGATAGTCCGGCGAGTTCACGCTGAAGCCGGTCATGGCGTCCTTGTAGCCCTGGTGGTTGTCCGGCCGGATGTGCAGGTAACCCGCCGGGCCGGAGATGGACGCCCCTTCGAGCTCGCTGATGATGGCCTGGTCGTCGGGCCAGCCGCCCGTCAGCTTGTTGGCCTTCTCGACCGTCTGCTTCAGGAGCATGAGCGTCGTATATGCGCCTTCCGACTGGAAGTTCGGATACTCCTTCCACCGCTCGAAGTACTTCTTCACGAACGACGTGTTGGCCGGCCAGCGGTCCTGCGGCGGGTAGTTGAAGTAGTAGTTGGAGTGGACGCCCGCGATGGCGCCTTCCGGGTGGTCCTTGCCGATCGCGTGGGGCGCCACGCCGAAGGCGATCGTCGAGGCAAACTTCATCTTCTTGAACATGTCGTAGCGCAGGGCCTGCTTGTACATGGCCACGTAGTCGCCGCCCCACACCGAGGAGACCAGCAGGTCTGGCTTTGCCGCGATCGCCTTGGTGATGTGGGAGGTGAAGTCCGTGGTCCCGAGCTTGGGCCAGCCCTCGGACACGACCTGGGCGCCGGGAACCATCTTCTTCATCACGATGTTGAAGTGCGCGAAGGCGTTGCGCCCGTAGGTGTAGTCGGGGTGGATGTGGGCGACGCGGCGGGTCTTGGGCCAGGTCATCGCCGTGGCGACCCCGCAAGTCACGCCGTCGGCCGACTGCATGTTGGTGATGCGGAAGATGTAGTGCGGGTTCGGCACGACCTTGTCGAAGAGGAAGTCGGTGCAGCCGTCCACGAAGATCGTCAGCAGCTTGAGCTCCTCGGCCACGGGCCCGAGCGCCGGCGTGTTGCCGCTCGAGATGACCCCGGTGAAGAGGTCGATTTTCTCCGAGAGCTTCATCCGGCGCATTTCCTTCACGTTGGCGTCGGTGCCGGCCGCTTCGTCGGCCTTGAAGGTCTCGATCTTGCGCTTGCCGAGCAGGCCGCCCTGGGCGTTGATCTCCTCGGCCGCGAGGATGTGCCCCTTGTACGAGGGCTCTCCAAGCACGGCGGCGGCGCCCGTGAAGTAGGTCATGTGGCCGATCTTGTACGGCGTGTCGGGGATGTTGCCCTTCGGCTGGGCTTCGGCGCGGCTGATGAGAGCCGGGCCGCCGACCAGCGGCAGGCCGGCCGCGGTCGCCGCGGCGCCGACCGTTACGCCGAGAGAACTCAGGAAGTCACGACGGGAAACTTCTGGGGCCATAAGGCGTCCCTCCTTCATTGGGTGGACAGTTTCGAGGCCAGTGGTGGGGTAAGGGGATATTAGCCGGGGCTCGGTGGAAGTCAAGGAGTAAGCTCGAACGGCGGCTCGTTCTCGTCGCGATGCGTCAGAGCCTCGCGTCCCCGGGCAAGAGCGCCTATAATCGTGCTCGAAGGCCATGCGGACATGAGCGCCATCAAGCGATCCCTTCGCGGCATCGGGGCCGCCGTGAGATCACGGCCGTGGCTGTTCCTCGCGGTCGCCCTCGGCGTCTTCGCCCTCGACATCGTGGTCCCGCCCCTCGTCCTCACCGTCGCCCGCAAGCCCGTCACCGCCTTCACCATCAACCCCTGGCTGCCCTCCCTGCCCGACTACCTCGCGTCCGGGCCCGGGTCGCTCGGGGAGCGCCTCACCAAGGCGTGGGGCCTGGCGCTCTTCTGGTTCTCTTCGGACGGCTCGTTTGGCATCGAGTGGGGCTTCGCGGTGACGACGGCCGATCTCGCGCGCTTCGCCTTCATGTCCTTCCTCGTCGCGGCGTACTTCGCGCTCTGGATGCAGCGCCGCGCGGCTCTCCCCGTCGCCCCGTGGGGACGCAGGGCCGGAGGATCGGGCGGCGTGCTGGGGGCGCTGGGCGGCATCTTCGGGCTCTCCACGGGCGGCTGCACCGTAATGGGCTGCGGCGCGCCGGTGCTCCCCGTGATCGGGCTCGCCTTCGCGGGCCTCAGCAGCACCACGATCAAGTGGATGTCCGAGCTGTCGACGATCGGCACGTCAGCAGTGCTGATCGGTCTGGTGTCAGCCGTTGGCTGGCTCGGCTGGCGCACCGGCCCCCGCTAGCCGGCCGCCGATAAGGGCCCATCTGCTTCGTTGGCGCCCTCGGCCGCACGTTCAACGTAGAAGGACTACGCCTCGCGTGCGGCTCTTCGGGCGCCGCCTCGCATCTGGACCCTTCTCGCCGGCCTACGTCCGTAGGACAGCGCGTCGCTGAGCCGGCTGCTCGCATTTCGACGCGCGGTGTACACTGCCGGCGTGCTCACCCGCCCGTTCGGGCCCACCGGCGTCCCTGTCAGCGTCATCGGCCAGGGCACCTGGCACATGGGCGAGGACCGGCGCCTGAAAAAGGACGAGATCGCCGCGCTCCGGCTCGGCATCGAGCTGGGCCTGAGCCACATCGACACGGCCGAGATGTACGCCGACGGCCAAGCCGAGGAGATCGTCGCCGAAGCGGTGGCGGGGCAGCGCGACCGCGTTTTCATCGCCACCAAGGTCCTGCCCTCGAACGCGTCCTACAAGGGGACGCTCGATGCCTGCGAGCGCTCGCTCAAGCGCCTGCGTACCGACCACGTGGATCTCTACCTCTTGCACTGGTGGAGCGGGCAGCACCCCATCGAGGACACCATGCGCGCCTTGGTAGCCCTCTGCGCATCGGGCAAGACGCCGCGCCAGGTCGCGCTCAACTTCCTCACCCATCGCCCGGCGCTCTTCGCCATCCCGAAGGCGACGCGCCCCGAGCACGTCCGAGAGAACGCGGGCGCGCTCGACTTCACGCTCACCCCTGAAGATCTCTCGGCCATCGACGCCGAGCACCGGAGATAGACCATGCCCCCTGTGTCCAGCATCGGCCAGTCCCTCCCGCGCGTGGACGGCGGCGAGAAGGCGGCGGGCCTCACGCGCTTCGCCGCGGACCTCGTTCAGGCGGGCGCGCTGCACGCCCGCCTCGTGCTCTCGCACCACGCCCACGCGCGCATCCTCAAGGTGAACGCGCACGCCGCCAGGGCCCTGCCCGGCGTGGTCGGGGTCTTCACCGGGCGCGACCTGCCGCTCGCCAAGCAGGATCCGTCAGACCGCAACCGCTGCCCTCTGGCGCTCGACACCGTCCGCTTTGTGGGGCACCCCGTGGTCGCGGTCGTGGCCGAGAGCGAGGCCGTCGCCGAGGACGCCGCGGCGCTGGTCGAGATCGAGTACGAGATCCTGCCCGCCGCGGTCGACGCGCTCGAGGCCATGCGGCCCGACGCCCCGCTCGTGAGCGAGCTTGGCGGCCAGGACGATGACGCCCTACTGGGCCAGCACGGCGCGGCCGGCGGCGGCGCGGCGCTCACGGAAGCGCTCGGGCCCAACATCGCGAGCACCCAGCACTTCACGCGCGGCGACGTCGCCAAGGGCTTCGCCGAGGCGGACGTCGTGATCGAGCGCACCTACCGCACGAGCGTCGTCCACCAGGGCTACCTCGAGCCGCGCGCGGCCGTGGCGCAGGTGGACGCGCTCGGCAACGTCACCGTGTGGACGACCACCCAGGCGCTCTTCTACACGCGCTCGGAAGTCGCCGAGGCCCTGGGCCTGCCCGAGCACCAAGTGCGCATCGTCGCGACGCCGCTCGGCGGCGGCTTCGGCGGCAAGTTCGTCCTCCTCGAGCCTCTCGCCGCCGCGTTGGCGCTCGCCCTCAGGCGCCCGGTCTCCCTCGTGCTCTCGCGCACCGAGGAGTTCCTGACGACGACGCCCGCGCCCGCGAGCGTCTTCGAGCTCAAGACCGGCATCGCCAAGGACGGCAGGCTGACCGCCCTTCAGGCGCGGGTCATCTTCGACGCCGGCGCCTATGCGGGCGCGCCGCTCGGCATCGCCTGCTTGATGCTCGGCGGCTGCTACCGCCTGCCCCACATGGACATCCGCGGCTACGAGGTGCTGACCCACAAGACGGGCAACGGCGCCTACCGCGCTCCCGGCGCCGTCCAGGCGGCCTTCGCGCTGGAATCCCAGATGGACGAGATGGCCCGCGCGCTCGGCATGGACCCGCTCGACCTGAGGCTCCTCAACGCGTCGGCCGAGGGCGATCTCATGGCCAACGGCAACAAGTGGCCGCGCATCGGGCTCCGCCCCTGCCTCGAGCGGCTCAAGGAGGAGCGCGACCGTCGGAAGGCGTCCGCGGGATCCGATGCCCGGCTGAGGCGTGGCGTCGGGGTCGCAATCGGCGGCTGGATGGGCGGCATCGAGCCGGCCAACGCGGTCTGCCGCCTCGAGCGCGACGGCACGCTGTCCATCATCGTGGGCACGGTGGACATGAGCGGTACCAACACGGCCTTCGCGCAGATCGCCTCGGAGGCCTTCGGGCTTCACACGGGACTCATCCGGGTGGTCAACGCCGACACCGAGGCCGCGCCGTACGCCGGCTCGAGCGGCGGGAGCAAGATCACCTACACCGTCGGCGCGGCCGTCGAGAAGGCCGCGCGCGACGCGAGGCAGCAGCTCTTCGCCATCGCCGCGCGTCACCTCGAGGCGGCGGTGGAGGACCTAGAGCTGGTCGACCGGGCGATCCAGGTCCGGGGCGCGCCGGCCAAAGCCGTGCCCATCGCCGCGCTCGCCAAGGCGTCGATGCAGTTCGCGGGCAAGTACGAGCCCGTGTACGGGCGTGGCTCGACGGCGACCATCGCGCGCTCGCCCGCCTTCGCGGCACATCTGGCCGAGGTCGAGGTGGATATGGAGACCGGCCACGTGCGAGTGCTCGACCAGGTCGTGGTCCAGGACGTAGGGCGCGCGCTCAACCCCGCGGCCATCGAAGGCCAGATTCAGGGCGCCGCCGCCCAGGGGGTCGGGTGGGCCCTCCTCGAGCGGATGCCGTACGACGCGCACGGCCAGCTGCTCTCGGCAACGTTCATGGACTACGCCATGCCGGCGAGCGAGACCGTCGCCGCGGTGCGCGCCGTGCTCGTGGAGGTGCCGTCAGAGCTGGGCCCCTTCGGCGCGAAGGGAGTCGGCGAGCCGCCCGTGGTCGGCGCGCCCGCCGCCATCGCCAACGCGGTCAGGGACGCGACAGGACACCGCTTCACCGAGCTGCCCATCACGAGCGAGGCCGTGCGCCGCGCGGTCGGAGAAGGCGCCAATCCGTAACATCGTCCTCCTCGGGCTGACCTCCTTCCTCACCGACATCTCGAGCGAGATGGTCTACCCGCTCGTGCCCTTCTTTCTCACGGCCGCGCTCGGCGCGAGCCCGGCCGTGCTGGGGCTTATCGAAGGCCTGGCCGAGAGCGTGGCGAGCCTCCTCAAAGTCTTTTCGGGCTTCATCTCCGACCTGATCGGAAGGCGCAAAGGCCTCACCATGGCCGGCTACGGCGCGGGCGCGATAGGCAAGCTGCTGCTGGCGCTGGCCGCGGGCTGGGGCATGGTGCTGGCGGCGCGGGTCGTGGACCGGCTCGGCAAGGGGATACGCACGGCGCCGCGCGACGCGCTGATCGCCGACAGCGCGCACCCCGAGAAGCGCGGCAGCGCCTTCGGCCTCCACCGGACGCTCGACACCTGGGGCGCGGTCGTCGGAGTGGCGCTCGGGTACTGGTTCTTCACCCGCATGCCGGGCGAGTACACGCGCGTCTTCCTCTGGGCCCTCCTCCCCGCCGCGGCTGGTCTCCTGATGCTCCTGGCCGTGCGCGAGCCCAGGCACGAGGGGCCGCGTGTCACCCCACCTCGACTCAGCTGGAGCGCGCTGCCGGGACGCCTTCGGCTCTTCCTGCTGATCACGCTCCTCTTCACTCTCGGCAATTCGTCCAACGCCTTCCTCCTGCTTCGGGCCCAGGACCTGGGCATGAGCGCCGCGGCCGCCATCCTCCTCTACGGCGCCTACAACGTGAGCTACGCGCTGTCGTCCTATCCGGTCGGCCGCCTGTCGGACCGCATCGGCCGCAAGGCGCTCCTCGTGGCGGGCTATCTCTTCTACGGGCTCGTCTACCTGGGCTTCGCCCTCCTGGACGGTCTCGGGCATTCGTGGCTGATCTGGGCGCTCTTCGCGCTCTACGGTCTCTACAGCGGCTTCACCGACGGAGTCGAAAAGGCGCTCGTGACCGACCTCGCGCCCCGCGAGCTTCGTGCCACGGCCATGGGCCTGCACGGAACCCTGGTGGGGATCGGCCTCTTCCCCGCCTCCCTCATCGCGGGCGCGCTCTGGACATGGCTCGGCCCCGCGTCGCCGTTCTATTTCGGCGGCGGCATGGGTCTCCTGGCGGCCCTCGGCCTCCTGCTGGTCCTCTGACATGGGAGATCGTGCGATGAGCGTCGGCATCTCGCTGACGAACCACCACGACGTCGCGGACCCGCGCGAAGGCGCGCGCTGGATGATCGAGCGGGCTCAGGCCGCGCGCCGCGCGGGCCTCGACTCGCTCTTCCTTGGCGATCACCACGCCGTCCCCAAGCCCTATTACCAAAACGTGCCCATGCTCGGGCGGCTCCTCGCCGAGTGGGACGAAAAGCCCGCGGGCTGCCTCTTCCTCCTGCCGCTCTGGAATCCCGTGCTGGTTGCCGAGCAGGTCGGCACGCTGGCCGCCATCGCGCGCGGCCGCTTCATCTTCCAGTGCGGGCTCGGCGCCGACGAGGCGCAGTTTCTCGCGATGGGCGCCGACATCAAGCAGCGCCCCTCGGCCTTCGAAGAGTCCTTCGCCCTCGTAAAGAAGCTCCTCGCGGACGAGACCGTGTCATCGCAGGGCCGCTTCGTCGTCGAGAACGCGCGCGTGGCGCCGCGCCCCGTCGAGCCCGTCGAGTACTGGATCGGCGCCAGCGCGCGGGTCTCCATCGACCGCGCGGCGCGCATCGCCGACGGCTGGCTCGCCTCGCCCGGCCTCACCATCGACCAGGCGCGCGAACAGGCGGCCTGGTACCTGGATGGCTGCGCCAAGTACGGCAAGAAGCCGACCGCGGTGGCGATCAGGCGGGACATCTACGTCGGCGAGTCTGCGGCCGAGGCGGACGCGGTGGGCCACGCGATGGTCAAGGCGGGGTATCGCGGCTTCGACCCGAAGGCGCTCTGCTGGGGCTCGGTGGAGCAGGTCGTGGAGAAGTTCCGCGCCCTCGAGCCACTCGGCTACACCGACATCATCGTCCGCCACCTCACCGACAACCACCCCAAGGTCCTCGGCTCCCTCGCCCGCCTCGCCGACGTGCGCCGGGAGCTCCCCAACCTGTAGCTGACCCCGATGGGTCAGGAGATGTGACGTTCATAGCGGTACCTGCCTCCTGAAGTCAATGATGGGAAATGCCTTGCTTCCGGGGACTTTTACATACCATGGAGATTGCTTGGGACTCTCAAGAGAAAGAAGAAGCTCGCTGCGAACAACTAGCGGCCCGCACCTTAGACCTCTCGGGGGTAGTACAGACGCCAGCGGCGATCATACGCAGGATCCTTGAGACCATGCGATGCATAGAAGTCAAAACTAAAACCCTTGCTCCGAAGTGGCGAGACTTCCCTCGCCGGGTAACCGGCTCGCTCCAGGTAGAATCCCAATGGTTGGTGATATGGGTAGGTATGATCGAGGCGCAGCAAGGTCTTTAGTAACTTGGGACCCGACAGGCGTCCTTTGGCCAGCTCGAACGCTCGCATGACATTGCGAACTCCGCCGGCATAGGTTGGGCGCACAGTAATATCGATCAGTGTTCGCTCAAGACCGGTCGCGGGAAGATCTTCACCTTCCTGGGTCGATAGCAGGGCAACCTCAAATCGCTTCGAGTTCTTACCGCTGACGACGACGATTCGAGTGTCGTTGTGTCGAAAAGAATATTTCGATTGGCGCTGTGTTGCCGCGAACGCCCTCGTGATGGCTTCTTGGGTCAGTACTGCTTCTCGTCTAGGCTTCGCGCTCTGCTCCTGGTTGACGTATATCGTCTTTGGGCGCCGGTCAGTAAGGCCATGCAGGAACATGGCGGTCGCGTGAGACAAGTAGGACTCCGGCCTAAGAGATAGGGCGAGTTCGTACTCGGAGACACGTCCCCAGACGTAGCGCCGAACATCCCGATAGTCATTCTCGGCGTGGAGCGTAACCTCCTTGAGATCCGTCGACTGTAGGATCGCGCCAATGACGCCCCGATCGGAAAGCTGGGCCGGCAAGGGCCACGTCCGTCTGTTCTCCTGGAGAAGGCTAGTGAGCTGTTTGGGACGCAGGACACGCGTATTCGCGCGGCTGAAGTACGCCGCCATCTGGACTCGCAAAGAACTAGCCTGTGAGCAGCTCATGTGTGGCAATGACTGAGGGCGTAGATCACGGGCCTCCGGCGCCTTTTGGGTCGGTATATATACCTTCCCAAAAGGCGCCGGAGGCCCGTGATCTAGCTTCTGGTGTGATACTCTGAACTCATATAGTACCCCACCAGGGTACTAACTGAGATTCCAGTATAACCACTATGACCTCGGCTACTAGCATACGTACCCCCACAGGGTACTTATAGTACATCCAACTATCACATCTGTTATATTAGTAACATGAAACGGACCTATCAATCTCTAGGACCCGCAAAGGGCAAACCTGCAAGTCAGCGCACCTTTAAGACCCTTGGCCCCAAGGCATCCCATCTCGTTGCTGAGCTTACTGAGCGTAATCGATCCATCTTCTCGATCCGAGACGTCCGAACAATTTCACGACTCAAACCTGGCCCCGCCCGTAGCTTCATGGCCAAGCTAGTAGGCCGCGGGATAGCGACAAGGCTCAAACCGGGACTATTTGTCCTCGTCCCGTTCGAATTTGGCCATGTACGCCAGTTCATCGGCAATCCTTACGCCGTCGCTCATGAGCTTGCCGGAGGACGCCACTACTACCTATCTCATGCGACCGCAATGGACATTCATAAGATGCTGACCCAACCCCAACACACCATATACGTCACTACTCTCCGAACCATTCCTCGACAACAGATCGCAGGTATCGACTTTCGCTTCCCAAGGATCTCCAAGTCCCGGTTCTTCGGTACGACCAGTCATTGGGCCGACCCCACTCATTCAGTGGTCACTAGTGACATTGAGCGCACCGTGATTGATGGGCTCAAGGATCCAGATTATTGCGGAGGCATACTGGAAGTTGCCAAGGGCCTTTGGATGCGACGAGACGAGGTGGATCTGAAACGTCTCGTGGAGTATGCCCTTCGGCTGGACATCGGCGCTGTTGTTCGCCGTCTTGGTTTCCTTCTAGAGCTTTGGCAACTCTCTGCACCGATCGAGATTGACCGTCTCCGCCGCAGATTGACCAATACCTATGTGCTCCTGGACCCCAGCCTGCCATCCGCTGGCAAATTTCAACGACGATGGCGACTTCGATTGAATCTAACTCCCAAAGAGTTACAGGCTGCCGTGGCGACATAGATCGATGATTTCGCAGCGCAGATTGGCCCAGCTGGGAAACAGACTGGCGGGCGCGGACGGGCGTCGGGTCCAAGAGCGAATTCTTGAGCGCGACTACTGCATTGCCTGGTGTCTTGTCGGGCTCTCTCGGAACCGCCTCCGGAACCTGTTAGCCTTCAAGGGAGGGACAGCGCTCAAGCGCTGCTACTTCTTGGATTACCGCTTTTCAGAGGATCTGGATTTTTCGCTTGTTGACCCAAGTATACCCTTCGAGGAGATTCGGAAGGGTCTCGAGGACAGCTTTGCGGACACTCAGCGCCTGAGCGGCGTTTCTTTCGGTTTCGCTGGTCAAGATCTCCAAGTGCATCAGAACAGTTTTACTTTCTATATTAGTTTCCGCGGACCTATACCCCGAGCCGGCGGTCCAGACGAGATCAAGGTTGACATCACTATTCGCGAGCTCGTGGTTTTCCCTCTAGCGGACGGATTGGTACTGCCCTATCCGGAATACGATGATCTACCACAAGCACGGGTTAAGGTCTACTCACTTGACGAAATCGCAACCGAGAAAATCATGGCCTTGACCGACCCTGTGCGAAATGAGCCCCGAGACCTCCACGATTTATGGTTTCTCGTAGACGGAGGCCACGTCGATCTGGGGCGTTTGAGAGAAGCACTCACCCAAAAGCTGACTTTCAAGGCACGAGGCCCACTACTAGGACATGAATTGGACGCCAAGGAAGTCCGGCTAAGACAATCCTGGGAACAGAGGCTAGCCGCCCAAGTCCTAAACCTCCCTGAGTTCGAGCGGGTGTTCCGGACCGTTCAGCGAGAGCTCAAGCGGTCAGCGCTTCTGCCAACAACGCGAACGAGACGTACCCGGTAAATTCGCAGAAGACCTTCGCACTTCGCCCTCTGAGCCACTTCACTCATCGGCGTCAAGGTGACGTTGCCTGAATCCTACAGCAGCTCGAAGAAAGTCTTGATGCCGCTGAAGTGTTCCCGCCAGGAGAGGTTGAACTCACCAGGAGTTACATCGACACCCCTAGGCCCGGCCGCTCAGGGGCTGCGCGTCCCCCAAAGCCCGGCCGCGACACGCGCCTCGAAGTAGTGACCGTACGGGTGGAGAAGAGCGGTCTGGGCGAGGACCCAGGCGCGGCTCCGGCCTCCCGCCCAAAAATCCGTGAGCCACTCGGCGCCGGGGGCGACCACGCCCTCGGAGAGGACGATGCTCCTGACGCGCTCGGCCGCTACCTGCGCCTCGAGGTCGGAGCCGCGGAGCGTCTCGACCGTCGCGAGCGTCCGAGCAGTCACCGCCTCCCAGTAGCCGCGCAGCGCGTTGAGGTTGATGCGCGCGGAGAGCTCGTCCACCTCGGCGTCGCTCATGCCGGTGCCGACGTCGCGGCGCCGCACCGCGAGGCGCTCGAGCCATTCCCCCAGCACCTGGGGCCGGTCGGAGAGGAAGCGGTTGAGCGCAACGTCCTCGATGCGCGCCGAGTGCCACAGGAGCCACGCGACGGTGTTGACGCCGGAATGCGGCCGCGCGCGCAGCTGCGCCTCGGAGAGGCTTCCGAAGAGGCCGTCCACCAGCCCCTTGTGGACCTCTCCGTAGCGGGCCAGGAAGAAGCCGACGGCGTCCATCGCTCCTGCTCCTGGAGCCGTCCGGCTACGGGCTGATCCACACCCTCATGAACGTGTTGTTGTCGTAGACGGTGAGCCCAGGCTTGTAGTTCTGCACGCGCTTATCCTTGAAGAACCACCCCTCGACCCACGCCACGGCCACCGTGGCGGTGTCACCGCGCGTGAGGATGTAGCGCTGGAGCTCCCAGTAGGCCTGCTTGCGCTTGTCCTTGTTCGACTCTCGGAGAGCCCGGTCGGCCAGCTCGTCGATCTTGGGATCGGACATGCGGCCGTAGTTGCTCCCGCCCTCGGTCGTGTAGGCGATGTGAAAGACGCCCGAGGGGTCATTGACGTCCATGGCCCGGTCCTGGGTGGCGATGAGCGTGAAGTCGCCCTTACCCCAGGCGGCGTAGCCGGCCGCGCTCTCGTGCGTCTTGAGCGTCCCGCGGATACCGGCCTTGCGAAGCTGGGCGATGACGAGCTGGGCCCGGTCGACGTAGTTGCCCACGGAGCGCACCGCGACCTCGATGTCCACGCCGTTCGGGTAGTGCTTCTCGACGAGCTTCTTGGCCTCGGCGATGTCTCCGTCCTTCGGCTGGCGGCAGCCCGGGATCTTGTTGACCTCCTCGAGCGGTAGGGCGAAGTCGCCGGACAGCTTCGGATCGAGGATGCCGCAGGGCACGCCCGCGCCTTCGAGAGCCTTGGCGACCATCTCCTGTCGATCGAGGGCGAGGTTGACGGCGCGGCGCAGGTCCGGGTTGTTGAAGGGCGGCTTCTGCGAGTTCAGGTAGATGAGAAAGATCGTGTTGATGGACGCCTGGTAGATGTCCACGTCCTGCCGGGCCCGGCCGAGCTCGTCGGCCTGCGTCTTGCGCATGGGCGGCCAGGCATCCCAGAGCATGATCTTGCCGGCTTTCGCGGCCGCGAGCTGGGTCGGCCCGCCCACGAGGATGAACTGCTTGACGCCGTCCACATACGGCAGGCCCGGGATGAAGTAGTTCGGGTTCTTCTCCCACTCGATCACGCTGCCGCGCTCGTACTTCTTGAACTTGAAGGGCCCCGTGCCGATCTGCGCCTCCGGCTGGTTGAGGTCGCCGTATTTCGCCAGGATGTGCTTCGCGGCGACGCGGCACCAGGCCGAGGCCAGCGACGGCAGGAACGGGGCGGCCGGGAACTTGAGCCTGAACTGGACGGTATTCGCGTCGACCATCTCGACCGCGGCCACCATGGGCTTGAGCGAGGCCCCGCACTTGGGGCTCTGGAAGTCCTTGCTGAGGATGCGGTCGAACGAGGCCTTGACGTCGGCCGCGCTGAAGGGCTGGCCGTCGTGCCACGTGACGCCCTTTCGGAGGTAAAACGTGTACGTCTTCCCGTCGGGTGAGACCGTCCAGCGCTCGGCCAGGTCGCCGGCTATCTTGGCGGGATCGTCCGGCTCATAGTGCAGGAGCCCGCTGTAGACGCCCGCCGTCGCCTGCTGGACAACCAGGGGCGATTCGGCATGGACGTCGAGGCGGCCCGGATCGCCGTAGTCGAACCACGTGAGGATGCCGCCGGGACGCGGCTTGTCCTGCGCCTGGGCAGCGGGCGCGGCGAGCGCGGCGATCAGCGCGAGGGAAGCCAAGAGGCGGAGAGTCTTCGAGGTCGTCATTTACCGGGCTCCTTTTGGGATCGAGCTCCTTTGCGTCGTTACTAACCGAGGCCCCCGCGCAGGCGCGGGTCGGTGACATCGCGAATCGAGTCTCCAAAGAGATTCAACCCGAACACCGCCAGGCTGATCGCCAGTCCGGGAAAGAATACCATCCAGGGCGCCGTCTCGAGCGCCTGGATTCCGGCCGTCAGCATGCCGCCCCACGAGGGCTCGTCCGGCGGCGCTCCCGCCCCGATGAAGCTCAGCGAGGCTTCCACCACGATGGCGTAGGAGACATTGGTCGTGACGAGGACGATATAGCCGGCCATGCAGTTGGGGATGAGGTGACGGGAGATGATGCGCCAGTTCGTGGCCCCGAGCGCGCGCGCCGACTCCATGTACGGCGAGACGACGATGCCGAGGGCGATGGAACGGATGGTCCGGGCCGCCGTGGGCGTCAGCAGGACGATGAGCGCGATGATGACATTGTTCACCGTCTGGCCGAGCGCCGCCATCAGCGCGAGCGCCAGGATGATGGGCGGCAGGGCCATCACGCTATCCACGACGCGCTGGCTGCCCGTATCCGCGGCGCCGCCGAGGAAGGCGGTGACGGCGCCCCAGAGCGAGCCCGCCGTGATGCCGAAGACGACGGACACGAGACCAACATAGAGGGACAGCCGCGCGCCCCACACCACGCGGCTCAGCACGTCGCGCCCGATCTGATCGGTGCCCATGGGGAACTCCGCGCTCGGCGGCAGGTACGGGGCGAAGGTCGCTTCCTTCGGGCCATGCGGCGCCAGCCGCGGCGCCAGCACGGCGACCGCGATCAGAGCAAGGACGATGAGCCCGCCCACGGCGCCCAGCGGCTGGCGGCGGAGGAGGTGGCCGAGCGCTGCCATCGCCTCACGCATAGTGGATCCGCGGGTCGAGCCAGACGTAGAGCAAATCCACCACGAGGTTCACGACCAGGAAGACCACGGCCATGACGAAGACCATGGCCTGGACGGTCGGGTAGTCGCGCTGACTCACCGCCTGGACGAGCGCCGTCCCCATCCCCGGCACGACGAAGATGATCTCCATGATGACGAGCCCACCCAAAAGCCGGCCGCCCCACCAGCCGACGAAGGTCACCACGGGCAGGAGCGAGTTCCTGAGGGCGTGGCGATAGACCACCGCGCGCTCCGCCAGACCCTTGGCGCGCGCCGTGCGCACGTAGTCCTGGCGGATCACCTCCAGCATCTGCGAGCGCGTGAGCCGCGTGATGGGCGCGCTGATGTAGTACGCCTGCGCCAGCGCCGGCCAGATCAGCTGCTTGAGGTTCTCCACCGGGTCCTCGGTAAAGGCCACGAACTCGAGCGGCGGGATCCAGTGGAAGACGCGGACGAGCCCGTACAGGATCAGCGCCCCCGTGACGAAGAGCGGCACGCTCAAACCGCTCAGGCTCGCGATGCGCGCGAGGTAGTCGAGGGGGCCGTTCTGGTGGACGGCGGAGACCACGCCGAGGGGGATGGCCCAGATCAGCGCAATGGCGAGCGTGAGGATCGCCAGCTCCATCGAGCGCGGGAAACGCTCGCGCAGGATGTCCCAGACCGGCCGGCGCTGCGCATAGGACTTCCCGAAGTCGCCGCGCACGGCGCCGCCCATCCACGAGAGATACTGGACCATCACCGGCTGGTTCAAGCCCAGCTCGTCGCGGATCTGCTGGATCTGCTTCTGCTGGACGCCGCTCGTCTCGGAGCCCGCCTGGTACACGAGGATCTCGGCGATGTCCCCAGGGACCAGCCGCATCAGGACAAAGATCAGCATGGACGCCCCGACCAGGGCGGGAATGAAGAGAAGGATCCGGCGGATGATGTAGGTGCTCATGCGGTGAGCCGGTCTGCGTCCTACTTGGCCTCGGCGATGGCCTTGATCCCGCCCGGGTTATCGAGCGACGAGAGATCGCCGGGGTCATTGCCGAGATGGGTGGCGCGGATCACGCGGCGCATGATCTTGGCGCTGCGAGTCTTCGGCAGCTCCGCGGCGAACAGCACGCGCTCGGGCTTGAGCGCCTTACCCATCTGGCGGGCGATGAGATCCGAGAGCTCCGCGCGGAGCTCCTCGCTCCACTGCGTGCCCGGACGCAGCACCGCGAAGCACACCACGGCCTCGCCCTTGACCTCGTGGGGCACGCCAACCGCTGCGGCTTCAGTCACCGACGGATGGCTCACGAGCACCGACTCGAGCTCAGCCGGGCCGACTCGTTTCCCGGCGATCTTCAGGGTGTCGTCGGAGCGGCCCGTGACGAACCAGAAGCCGTCCTCATCTATGTAGGCCCAGTCGCCGTGCACCCAGACATTCGGCCAGCGCGACCAGTAGGTCTCGATGTAGCGGGCGGGGTCCTTCCAGAAGCCCGCGGTCATGCCGGGAAAGGGCTTGGTGATGACGAGCTCGCCCACCTGCCCTCGGACGGGCCTGCCGTCCTCGCCGAAGACATCGGCGGCGATGCCCGGGCAGGGACCATTGAAGGAGCAGGGCTTGATGGGCGCGATCGGGAATGACGTCAGGATGCCGCCCGAGATCTCCGTGCCGCCGGAGTAGTTGATGATGGGCACCGTGCCGCCCCCGACGTGCTCGAAGACCCAGCGGTAGGGCTCGGGATTCCACGGCTCGCCGGTCGAGCCGAAGATGCGAAGCCGCGAAAGATCATGGGCGCGCGGCCACTCGGTGCCGTGGGGCATGAGCGCGCGCACCGCCGTCGGCGACAGGCCCATGACCGTGACCTGGTGCCGCTCGGCCACGGCCCAGAGCCTGTCCGGCTTGGGATAGTCGGGCGTGCCTTCGAAGAGGACCAGCGTCGCGCCGTTGGTCAGCCCGCCCAGGATGAGGATCGTGCCCATGACCCAGCCCATGTCGGTGAGCCAGAAGAAGCGGTCGTCTGCACCGAGGTCGAAGAAGTAGGCCGCGTCGTGGCCGATCTTCATCTGGAGCCCGCCCTGGGTCAGCACCACGCCCTTGGGCTTGCCCGTCGTCCCCGACGTGTAGGTGATGCAGCAGGGTCTGTCGGCGTCCACCGGCAGCGCCGGACACTCGTCAGATTCTCTTTCAACGGCCTCATGCCACCAGACGTCGCGGCCCGGCGTCCACGGCACGTCACGGCCGAGGCGCTTGAGGACGAGCAGGTGCTTAACCGAGGAGCTGAGGGTCGCGGCCTCGTCGGCGACCTCCTTCATCTTGACCGTCTGACCGCGGCGCGGGAAACCGTCGGCGGTGATCAGCACCCTGGCGTCGCAGTCCTGGAGGCGCGCCGCGACCGCCTGGGCGCCGTAGCCGGAGAACGAGGGCGAGTAGATGGCGCCGATCCGGCAGATGGCCATGATCGCGATGGCCGCCTCGGCGGACATCGGAAGGAACAGCCCCACGGAATCCCCCGCCACGACGCCGAGCCGTGTGAGGACATTGGCCAGGCGGTTGACGTCGCGCGACAGCTCCCGGTAGGTCCACGTGCGGACCTCGCCGTCTTCCGCCTCCCAGACGATGGCGGGCTGCCCGCCGCGGCCGGCGTCCACGTGGCGGTCCACGCAGTTGTCGGAGAGATTCAGGAGGCCGCCCTCGAACCAGCGCGGCCAGGCGATCCCGCGCGAGGTGTCGAGCACGCGGGTGTAGGCCTTCATCCAGCGGAAGCCCAGGTCCTTCGAGACGGCGTCCCAGTACCACTCGGGGTCGCCCACGCTCCGCCGCTGGAGCGCGTCCAGCGAGGCGAGCCCGTGGGCGCGCATGAACTTCGTCAGGCGCGCGCGCTCAATGCGCTCGGGGCTCGGCCGCCAGATGATCTCGGAGTCGCTCATGTGATCACCCTCATTCGTTTCAGCCCTCGCCTCACGCCGACCTGGGCCTTCGGCCCCGGCCGGTGTTCAGCTCGAACATCGACCCTCTCCCTGGAAGGGAGAGGGGGGAACAGGCGGCGACATGGTAGCATGGCCGGCGTCCTCACCACGCCCCCCCAATCTCAAAGGAGAGCGCTCATGAAGGCGGTCGCGGCTGTCGCGGAGATCCTGAAGCGTGAAGGCGTCAAGTTCCTCATCGGCTATCCCGTCAACCCCATCATCGAGGCCGCCGCCCAGGCCGACATCCGCACCATCATCGTGCGCCAGGAGCGCACGGGCCTGCACATGGCCGATGCCGTGAGCCGCGTCACCTCGGGGCAGAGGATCGGCGTCTTTACGATGCAGCACGGGCCCGGGTCCGAGAACGCCTTCGGCGGCGTGGCGCAGGCCTACGGCGACTCCGTGCCGATCGTCGTGCTACCGGGCGGCTACCCGCGGCGCCTCACCAACATCCCGCCGAACTTCAACTCCTTCATCAACTACCGGCACGTCACCAAGTGGATCGAGCAGGTGACGATGGCCGACGCCGTGCCGGACGCGCTCCGGCGCGCCTTCACCCAGGTCAAGAACGGCCGCCCGCGCCCGGTCATGATCGAGATCCCGGTCGACGTCTTCCAGGAAGAGGTGCCCGAGCCTCTCAACTACGTCGCCGCGCCGCGCATGCGCTTCGGCCCCGATCCGCAGGCGGTGGCCACGGTCGCGGCGGCGCTGGTGGCGGCCGAGCGGCCGGTCATCTACGCGGGCCAGGGCGTGCACTATGCCCAGGCGTGGAGCCAGCTGCGCCAGCTGGCCGAGCTACTCGAGGCGCCGGTGACCACGAGTCTCCAGGGTAAGAGCGCCTTCCCGGAGAACCACCCGCTGTCGCTCGGCTCGGGCGGCAGGTCGGTGTCCAGGCAGCTGCACGAGTTCCTGAAAAACGCCGACGTGATCTTCGGCATCGGCTGCAGCTTCTCGACGACGAACTACGGCGTCGCCATGCCCAAGGGCAAAGTCATCATCCACGCGACGCTGGACTCAGCCGACATCAACAAGGACGTGCCGGTCGATCACGCCCTGGTGGGCGACGCCGGCCTGACGCTCGACGCGCTCCTCCACGAGGTGAAAGACCGCCTTAAAGGCAAGCCGCGCGGCCGGGGACAGGCCGTGGCCGCCGAGATCAAGCGGATCAAGACCGAGTGGATGGCGCAGTGGATGCCCAAGCTCACGTCGAGCGCCAAGCCGCTGTCGCCCTACCGCGTGATCTGGGACCTCCTGCACACGGTGGACGCGGCGCGGACCATCATCACCCACGACGCGGGCAGCCCGCGGGACCAGATCTCGCCCTTCTGGGTATCGACCGAGCCCCTGACCTACATCGGATGGGGCAAGACGACGCAGCTGGGCTACGGCCTGGGCTTGGCCATGGGCGCCAAGCTCGCGCATCCGGACAAGCTCTGCATCAACGTGTGGGGAGACGCGGCCATCGGCTTCACGGGCATGGACTTCGAGACGGCGGTGCGCGAGCGCATCCCGATCCTCTCGATCCTCCTCAACAACTTCTCCATGGCGATCGAGCTGCCCATCATGAAGACAGCCACCGAGAAATTCCGCAGCACGGACATCTCGGGCAACTACGCCGACATGGCCAAGGCCTTCGGCGGCTACGGCGAGCGCGTCACCGAGCCCGGCGACATCGTGGCGGCGATCCAGCGCGGCATGAAGAAGACCGAGGAGGGCATTCCCGTGCTCCTCGAGTTCATCACGGAGAAGGAGATCGAGTTCTCGATCCACAAGTACTGAGGCGACCCGAGGCGACCTCCCCGAGGTGACCCCGAGGTCCCCATGCCCGTGAAGCTCGATCTCGGCTTCATGACGTTCGACCTCCGCGAGATTCCCGCATACGCGCGGCAGGCTGAGGAGCTCGGCGTGGGCGCGCTCTGGTCGGCCGAGACCAAGCACGACCCCTTCCTGCCGCTGGCGGTCGCAGCCGCCAACACCACGCGCATCCAGCTGGGCACGGCCATCGCCGTCGCCTTCCCGAGAAGCCCGATGATCCTCGCCCACACCGCCTGGGATCTCCAGAAGGCCTCGGGCGGCCGCTTCGTCCTCGGCTTAGGCACCCAGGTGAAGGCGCACAACCTTCGGCGCTTCTCAGTCGCGTGGGAGCCGCCGGGCCCCCGCCTGCGCGAGGTGGTGCTGGCGCTGCGCGCGATCTGGGCCTCTTGGCAGACGGGCGCGCCGCTCGACTTCCGCGGGCAGTCCTACCGCTTCGACCTCATGACGCCCTTCTTCAACCCGGGGCCTATCGAGCATCCGCGGATCCCGATCTACATCGCGGCCGTCAACCCGTACATGGCCCAGATGGCCGGCGAGATCTGCGACGGGCTCCACGTCCATTCCTTCCACAGCCCGAAGTACCTGCGCGAGGTCATCCGTCCGGCCGTGGAAGTCGGGCTCGGCAAGTCCGGGCGCCCGCGCAAGGACTTCACCTTCCGCGCTTCGACGATGGTGGTGGTGGGGGACGACGCGGACGAGCTCGAGCGAAGCAGGCGCGCCGTGAAGCAGCAGATCGCCTTCTACGCCTCGACGCGCACCTACCAGGCGGTGCTCGCGGTGCACGGCCTCGACCATCTGGTGCCGCAGCTCCACGCCAAGAGCCTCGAGGGCGACTGGGATGGCATGGCGGATCTGATCAGCGACGAGACGCTCGACCACTTCGCGGTGACGGCGACCTGGAAGACGCTCGGCGCGCGCCTTCGCGAGCGCTACGACGGGATCTGTGACCGCACCCAGCTCTACCCCGCCTTCCAGCCCTCCCTCGACGACCCGCGCCTCCAGGCCCTCGTCAAGGAGATGAACTAGCAGGCGGCTGAAAAGGCCAGCTGAGAGGCGGCGGCCGACGGCGCAGGGTGCCGAGAAGGGTCCAGATGCGAGGCGGCGCCCGAAGGCAGCACGCGAGGCGTAGCCTCCCTACGTTGAGCGTGCGGCCGAGGGCGCCAACGAAGCAGATGGGCCCTTATCGGCGCCCTGCTAGCCGGAGTCGAGCTGGCCGGGACGCTTGAGCGTGTCGCCTCCCGGCGGCAGGTTGAGCACGGTGGTCGGGAAGAGGTTGGCCAGCCAGCGGATGACGTCGCTCACCGTCACGATGCCGACGGGCCTGCGGTCGGCGTCCACCAGCGGCACGGTCCTGTAGCCCGCCACGCTCATGCAGTGTACGGCGTAGGCGACGCGGTCGCGGAGCGACAGCACCTCGGGGTCCGGCGTCATCACGGCTGAGAGCGCCGTGCCCTTGGGGTCGAGCCCGCGCCCGATGACGCGCGTCAGCAGGTCGCGCTCGGTGAAGATGCCCGTCAGCTTGCCCCCCGCGTCCACGATCAGCGCGGCTGCCTGGCGCGCCTGGAGCATACGGTGGGCGGCCTCGGTGACGGTCGCGGTCTCACGCAGGCACACCGGCTCCGCGGGGGCCAGAACGCCGACGGTGTCGTTGAAGACGGCCGGGCCGATGGAGCGGTCTTCGGGATCGCCGCTGCTGGAATAATCGTCGTCGGCGTCGAGCTCGTGCATCGTCTTGCTCCTTACTTGCCTGGGCCTGCCTGGGCCTGCCTGGCCGTCGGCGGCTTGGGCGCTTACTCGCCCACGAACTTCTGCGCGTTCCCCATGTGCGGCCAGGCCCAGGCCTGCACGTTGGAGAGGATCTGCTTGATGTGGTTCCGGTCGTGGTGGACCCACTCCTGCAGGAGATCTTCCACGCGCAGCCAGCCCACCTTGGGGTGCTGGCCGCCGCGCGTGAGCTCGCCGGGCTTGAGCCCGCGCACGATCGTCACGCTCTCGCCGCGCATCCGCTCGAGCTCCGCCACGAGCTTGGCCGCCGCCTTCATGTCGTCGCGGCGTCCCCGCGCGACCTCGTTCTGGTCCCACCCTTCGAGCTGGGGATCCTTCGAGGCGAGGAGAATCTTGATCCGCCCCGCGAAGCCACGGCGCTCGGCCTCGATCAGGTGTCCGATGATCTCGTTGATCGACCACTCGTCGGGCTCCGGATGCCAGACGTGGACCGCCTTCGGCAGCGCCTCGACCTCCGCGTGGATGGCGGCGGCGGCGCTCTCGAGCAGGTCGGCGATCTCGGCCGGGGAAAAATGCTCGGCCATCGCCCTACACCACCTTGTCCCGGCGGAGCCCGGCGATGTCCTCGGCGGAGAAGCCGAGCTCACCCAGGATCTCGTCGGTGTGCTCGCCGATGTCAGGGGCCGCCGTGCGCACGGAGGCCGGCGTGCGCGACAGCGTGACGGGCGGCCGCTGGAGACGCATCTCGCCCAGCGCGTGGTGCTTGACGGGCACCGCGAGCCCCAGGTGCTGGACCTGCTCGTTCTCGAAGGTCTCCTTGATGTTGAGGATCGGACCCGAGGGCACCCCCTTGACGTTCAGCAGTGTAACCAGCTCGGCGCCGGTCTTGCGGGACGTCGCCTTCTCGAGCTCGACCGTCAGCGCCTTCCTGTTCTTCGAGCGCTCGGACGCCGTCTTGAAGCGCGGGTCCTCCAGCAGCGGCTCGGTGCCGAGGGCCTCGCAGAGGCGGCGGAACATCTGCTGGCCCGAGGCGGCGATGTTGATGTGTCCGTCCGACGTCTTGAACACGCCGGTCGGGATGCCCGTCGGGTGGTCGTTACCGGCCTGTGGCGGGATAGCGCCGTCGATGAGCCAGCGCGCGGCCTGGAAGTCGAGCATGGTGACCATGGCCTCGAGCAGGGAGGTGTGCACCCACTGCCCCTTGCCCGAGCGCTCGCGCTCGATGAGCGCCCCGAGGATGCCCTGGGCCAGGAAGATCCCGGCCGTCAGGTCCGCGACGGGGATACCGACGCGCACCGGCCCCTGCCCCGGCAGTCCCGTCACCGACATGAGCCCGCCCATACCCTGCGCGATCTGGTCGTAGCCGGGCCGGTCGCGGTACGGGCCCGTCTGGCCGAAGCCCGAGATGCTGCCGTAGATGAGGCGCGGGTTCAGCTTCGACAGCGACTCGTAGTCGATGCCGAGCCGGCGCTTGACGTCGGGGCGAAAGTTCTCGACGATCACGTCGGCCTTGGCGACGAGGCGCTTGATGATGTCGATCCCGCGCGGCGACTTGAGGTCGAGCGTCAGCGAGCGCTTGTTGCGGTGGAGGTTCAGCGAGTCGAAGCCGCGCCGGACGAAGTCGCCCTCGGTGTCCTCGCGGGCCGAGATCTGGATCACGTGGGCGCCCATGTCGGCCAGCTGGCGCACGCAGGTGGGCCCGGACCGGGCGCGGGTGAGGTCGATGACGGTGTAGGGCTCGAGGGGCAGGCTCATCGTGACGGCGCTCCTTGTCTCGCGGGTTCGGGCGGCAGGATGGCCGAGGCGCTGACCGAAGCCGGATTGCGCAGCGGCCAGCGCGAGGCGTCCACCGCCGTCAGGAAATCGAGGACGGCCCGGTTGAACGCGTCGGGGTCCTCGAGGTTGACGGTGTGCCCGGCCTTGGGCATGACCACGAGGCCGGAGGAACTGATCTTGCGCTTCATGAAGATCGCGGGCTCGAGGCAGGGCTCGTCCTCGTCGCCCGTCACGATGAGCGTCGGCACGGTCATGCGCTCCATCCCGGCCTCGAGCTCGTAGACGGACGGCCGTGACATCTGCACGCCGCGCATGGTGAGCGCGTGGCCTTTCGCCGACTGCGCGCAGAACATGTCGTAGAACTCCTGCCAGCCCGCGGGATCCTTGTCTCTGAACTGCACGCGCGTCGGGCCCTTCGTGTAGAACTCGGCCACCGCCTTCATGCCATCCCGCTCGAAGCGCCGCGCCGTCTCCTCGACGTCCCGGCGGAATTTCTCGCGCTCGCCGGGCACGCTGCCGTAGCCCGCGCCAGCGACCACCAAAGACAGCGCGCGCTCGGGATAGCGGAGCCCGAAGTGAAGCGTCGCGTAGCCTCCCATGCTGAGCCCGCAGATGTGCGCCTTCCGGATCCCGAGGGCGTCGAGCAGGCCGCGGATGTCGTCCGCGGCCTGGTCCTGGGAATACGCCTTGGGGTCCTCGGGCACGTCGGACGGCGGGTAACCGCGCGCGTTGTAGGCGATGGTGCGGTAGCGGCGGGCGAAGAAGCGCACCTGGAGGTGCCAGCTCCGCGCCTCGCCCGCGAACTCGTGGACGAAGACGAGCGGCGTCCCCTCGCCCACCTCCTCGTAGAAGAGGCTGACCCCGTTGACCTTCGCTGTCGGCATGGCGGGAGTCTACTCCAGACGGCCGGGCCGCTCAACCGCGAGCGCGCTCCCGGTTCAGATGGTCAGGTCCACCAGCACCTTCATCACGGGACCGCCGCGGAGCGCCTGTTCCATGCCTTCCTGGAGCCCTTCGAGCGGAATCTTGTGGCTGACCAGCGGCCCCACGGGGACGGCTCCCGATGTCGCCAGGCGGATCGCTTCCTCCCAGTCGGCGCGCGCGTAGAGTCGGGTGCCCTGCATCGTGAGCTCGCGGGCGAACATCGGGTAGAGCTTGACCGCCATGGGCTCGGCGTGGATGGCCACCACGCTGATGGTGCCCCAGACGCGCACCGCGTCCGTCATCAGCCTGACCGCGGCGGCATTCCCCGTCACCTCGAAGGCGACGTCCACGCCGTCGCCACCCGTCCAATCGTTGGCGAACTTGACCACGTCCACGCCGGGCCCGACGACCTCGAGGCCGAGGCCCTCGAGGAGCGCGACGCGGTACGGGTTGACCTCCGAGACGATGACGCGGGCGCCGCGGTGGCGGCAGACCAAAGCGATCAGGGCGCCGATCGGCCCGCCGCCGAAGACGAGGACGGCGTCGTCCCGCTTCACGTTCGCGCGCGTGACGGCGTGGACCGCGATCGCGAGAGGCTCCACCACGGCGGCGTGGTCGTCCGGCAGCGCGGCCGGCACCTTGATGAGGCACCCGGTCGGCACCACCCAGTACTCCTGCATGCCGCCCGGCATCTCGACACCCAGCACCTTGAGCTTGTAGCAGAGCCAGGTCGCGCCCATGCGGCACGCGCGGCAGGCGTTGCAGACGCGGAGCGGCTCGACGACGACGCGGTCGCCCTTGGCGAAGCCGCCGCCGGGCGGCGCCTCCACGACCTCGGCGAGGGTCTCGTGACCGATGATGCCGCCCTTGGGCACGCGGTGATCGAGGTGTCCCTGGAAGATGTGCAGGTCCGTGCCGCAGATGCCGACGCGCCTGACCTTGAGCAGCGCCTCACCGGCCCCCGCCGCGGGTACGGCCGCCGAACCCGTGCGGAAGCGCCCCGCGCCCTCGTAGAACGACGCGCGCATGGCTAGCGGCCCCCCAGAATGTTGCGCATGGTCTCTCCTTCGCGCTTGAACCACTCGAAGAGGATCTCGACGTCCCAGCCCATGCAGAAGTGGCGGACGCCCAGGTCGAGGTAGGGCTTGGCCTGGTCGGGGCGGCTGATCTCGACCCGCGGGGCGATGCCGAGAGCGAGCGAGGTCCTGATCATACGGCGCTCGGCCTCCACCACCTTCGGGTGCTCCCACTGCCCCGCCAGCCCCACGCTCATGGAATAGTCCGCCGGCCCGAACTGGACCATGTCCACGCCCTTGACCGCGAGCAAGGCCTCCAGATCGTCCACAGCCGACGCCTTCTCGATCATGATGGCGACCACGGCGTCGTCGAGAGCCTGGACGAAGGCCGGTGAGCCCACGTCCACCACGTAGCCGACGTCTCGCCGCATCCCGACGCCGTGGATGCCGCCGTGCCCCGGCGCCTCGGCCCGTACCGCCCGCACGCACTCGGCGACGTCGGCCGGCGTGCGTGGATCGGCGAACAGCACGTTCTGGATCCCCGAGCCGATGGCGCGGACGGCCACGTATGTGCGCGGCTGCTGCTCGATCTTCATCATGGCCGACATGTGGGGGAAGATGTCTACCGCGCGGGCCAGGTTCTCGAGCGCGAAGAGGTCGTAGGGCGCGTACTCGCCGGCGAACTCGATGTAGTCGAACATGCCGGAGTGTCCGGCCAGCTCGATGGTGGCGGGCCAGGCCGAATGAATGTGGGTGCCGAGGGTCGGCTGCCCGGCGCGAAGCAGCTCGCGGAGCTTATTGGGGCGCATCGGATGAGTCTCCTTGGGGTACCGGCTGGGGGGGTGCGGGGTCGGCGGCAAGCAGCCGGCGCGCGACGGTGAGCCGCAGGATCTCGGTCGTGCCCTCGGCGATGCGCCAGGCGCGGATGCGGCGGTAGAGGCGCGCCAGCGGATGCCCTTCGACGACGGCCGCGCCGCCTACGAGTTGGATCGCGCGGTCCACGATGCGGGCGACGGCCTCCGTGGCGACAGCCTTGGCCATGGCGACCTCCGTCTCGGCATCGCCGGCTTCCGCCGCGCGCGCGGCGGCGTACAGCGCGCCGCGCGCGGCGAAGAGGTCCATGGCGCTCTGGCCGAGCATGGCCTGGACCTGCTCGCGCTCGCCGAGCGGCACGCCGGTTCTGTGGGGGCGGCGCGCCTGGCGGAGCGCGTACTCGAGCGTCCACCGGGCGGTGCCGCAGGCGGCGGCCGCGGCGCGAAGACGCAGCGCCGTGATGCTCTCGAGCGCCTTCGGCAGCCCCTGGCCGATCTCTCCGAGCACGTCGGCGGCAGGCACCTCGACGTTCACCAGCTCGAACTCGCCGTGGAGGCCGCCGTCGAGCGTGCGAATCTCGCTCGCGAGCGTGACGCCCGGCGCGTCGCGCCTCACGACGAAGACGGCCGTCCCCGTCTTGCCGCCGGGATTGTCCGTCACCTTCGCCACCGCCAGGAGCAGGTCGGCCTGCGGGCCGCCGGTGACGAAGGACTTGACGCCCGAGACGACGAACATCTCGCCCCGCCCCACGGCCGTGGTGCGCGGTCCCTCGCGGGCGTCGGTGAAGGCCAGCGCTGTCGTGAGCTCGCCGCGCAGCACGGGCAGGAGGAAGCGCTCACGCTGCGCGCCCGACGCCATGCGCAGGAGCCCGCCGTCGCCGCCGAGGACGAGTCCGCCCAGCGCGCACTGGGAGCGCGCGATCTCCTCGTGGAGCGCGGCCACTCCCACGGGCCCGAGCCCTCCCCCGCCCAGCTCGACCGGCTGCGCCAGCCGGTAGAAGCCGAGCTCGGCCGAGCGCGTCCGCGCAAAGCGCGTGAGCGCGGGGCTCGCCTGCGCCTCGTCGACGACGCCCTCCCGCCGTTCCGCGGGCAGGAGCTCTCCCTCGAGGAAGGCGCCGAGGCGGTCACGAAGCGCGGCGATGTCGGGTGGCAGGGCGTGGGGGTCCACCGTCGCGCGCGTCACGATCGCGCGCTTCAGGGGGCCTGCGCCGCGTCGGGCCCGAGCGCGATGCAGGCGAACGCGACCTTGGCCGCGGTGGGCACGCCGAAGCGCGCCGTGTGCCGCGCCGGCAGCCCCTTCGGAAAGTGCGTCACGTACTCGGCGTTGATCTCGTGGTAGTCGGCCGGGTCCTGGATCAGGAGCGTCACCTGCACCACGCGGTCGAGCGAGGAGCCGGCGGCCCGCAGGATCGCCGCGACATTTTCCAGCGCCCAGCGCGTCTGCTGGGCGGCCGTCCCCTCGCGCGGGGCGCCGCCGATATCGTTGCCCGCGCCCGTGCCCGAGACGAAGACGAGCCCCGCCGCGCGCGTCGCGCGCGAGAACGCGCCCGGGGCTGGAGCATCGGTCGGGTCGAAGAATTCGATCATGGGACGAACTCGATCATGGACGGAGCCTCCTGCGAGTGTAGGCGGCAGCGGCGCGCCCCGTCAACCAGCGGCGCGCCCAGGGGTGCACGACACCAGGGTGAGACATACGGATGGGCAGCGGTATGGTATGGTTGTCTTACGGCCGTAATGGCCGTAAGGAGGGTGCTATGGCCAATGCCGCCGTCGTTCCGGCCCGGGTGCGCACGCTCGCCACCCAGGT
>JAUSJX010000121.1 GCA_030647435.1 Candidatus Rokuibacteriota bacterium | reverse complement strand
GTCTTGCGCGATGCGCTGCCCAGGTATGCCGTTGGCCGCCATCTGGATAATCCGTGCACGCTGCACCAGTCGAAATGGGACACTCCGGCCACGCGCCCACGTGGCCAAGGTCGCGTGCTCTTCGGGAGACAAGCGGATGGGAGCTGCGGTTCTCATGCCTCGTGGGATAGGTTATATTGCAGACACATGTAAAGTTATTTATGGGACACTATACTAGCGGCGAGGCGGGGCGGGCTGCGCTGGAGGGTTACTTCGGGCCGATCGTGACCTTGCTGGCGGGGCCGCTGACCGAGACCAGGGCGGTGCTGGGCGAGGCGAGCTTGATCGTGCCGAGGCTCGGGTTCTTGATGGCGCCGGCTCCGGTGGAGACGTTGGCGGCCGTGGCGCCGCCCGAGAACGCCACGGGGATGCCGCCGATCAGCACGCAGGCGCCCCCGCAGAGGCTGTTGGACACCGACAGGATGCTGCCGCCGGTCCCGCCGAACGCCACGAGCGCGCCCGAGACGCTCACGATGGACCCGCCGCTGACGTAGAGCAGCGCACCATTGAGGATGTTGAGGACGCTGCCGTTCCGCAGGCTCACGAGGTCGCCCGCGACCCGCAGGTAGCTGCCGCCCGCGACGTTGACGAGCGCGCCTCTCGACACGGTGAGCCGGCTGTTGTCCAGCGCGACGAGACTGCCCGCGCCCGTCACCTTGCTGCGGCCCGTCAGGTCGATCGCGTCGGCGGCCGAGGTCATCGTGCTGCCGTTCAGCAGGGCGATGAGCGGGGCTGTCGCTTCGAGGAGGGCCGTGTCCACCTTGACGGCCTGCCGGGTGTCGACCGTCGCGCCGTCGGCCTGGAAGAGGGTGCCGCCCGTGCTGAGCGGCCTGTCGATTGCCAGGGTCAACCCCGTCTCGGCGTCCAGTGCCGTCCGGCTGCCGGCCAGATCGAAGATGCCGATGCTCGAACCGAGCGCGTGCGTCCCGCCCTGGAGTGAGACCAGCGGGTCCGTGGTCGAGGAGGCGAAGCTGCCGCCCGGAAGGACCGAGAACAGGCTGAAGCCCACGTTCAGGTCGGTGCCCGAGGCGCGAAGCAGGGGGCCGGCCAGGCTCACTCGCGAACCCGCCCCGATCACCATGGCCGAGTCGAACGTCTCCGTGCCACCGCGGAAGTCGATCAGCGGATCGAGCCCTGTGCGCGTCAGCGTCGCCCCACCCTGGAGGAAGTGGAGCGGCGGGTCGAGAGCGACGACCACGGCGTCGAGGAGCACGGCCGAGTCGAAAATGGTGTCGCCGACATCGAAGATCTCGAAGGCGATCTTGTCGAGCCCGCCCGATTCGGTCGACACCATCTTGCTCGATGTCTTCCACCCGGCGATGCCGTTGCCCTTGGAGAGCGTGAAGCCGCCTCCGCTGATCATGGTGGGCGTGGCCTGGAAGGGGGCGGTGTCCCGCTCCGCGCGCGCCACCTCTGTCGTCACCCCGCCCCGGTCAGTCACCTTGGCGACGAAGGTGTCGTTGAAGGACAGCGGCTGGGTCGGCCACTCGTTGCTCAGGAAGTTGTACGTGACCTGAACGCTGAAGAGCGAGCCCGAGCCGTCGAGCCCGGATTGCGAGAGCCGACTCGTCGTCCCGCCCACGGCGCCCGTCCCGGTGTGGATGAGGCCCATGAACTGGCCGCTCGGCGCCGTGATGGGGCCGATGTTCTTGATGACGGCGCCCGCGCCGCTGAGGTTCCAGCCGGGCGGAAAGCTGCCCGTTTCGAAACCCGGGTTGACCACCACGTTGCCACCGTTGCCTTTGGGCGGGGGCGGGATGGGGGTTCCGGTTTGGACGCACGGCGTCCCGCCGCAGCCGCCGGAAGTATTGTTCTGCTGCTGCGACCCGTTGTCCGTCAGGGGCAGCAGGAGCTCCGCCAGCGCCTCGGCCTTCTCCTGTTCTTGAACGGCCATTGCTGCCGACGTGTCCCCGTGCATGCCGAACTGCGGGCTGTGGGCGAAGCCGGCCAGGAGAGCGTTCATCGCTTGCGGGGTCACGTTGCCGACCCTGCCGAGCGCCCCCGAACCGACGCCGACGGACTGGAACGCGGTCAGGAGGGCCGTATTGGCGGGATTGCCGATTGACCCTACTTCAACCGTGCCGCTGACCGAGATCACCTGGGTATTGGCCCCGAGGCTGCCGCCGCCCAGCTGCGCCCCCTGACGGGTGACCTCGACGACGAAGATCGTGCCGCGTACCGCTGCCACGGCGTTCGGCGTGCGGACCTCGAGGCGGTCGCCGGGCTTCATCAGCTGCCTGGCGACAGCCACGGCGATCTTGCCTGACTCGAGATTGACGGTTGTCCTGCCGACGTCTTCCGTGATGGTGAGCACGGAGAGCTCGCGGACGGTGACGACCGCCTTGCCGCCCATCAGTACCTTGACGATCGATTTCTCGGCCGTGTTGATCTTGTCGCGCTCGAAGATGCTGTCCTTGAACTTGAGCGGCAGCGAGGCGGGAGTGGCGAGCCGGGAAACCGTGGCCTGTCCCTGGAGCGTTGTGACGATACCGACCTGAGGCTGAGCTTGGGCCCACGCGGAGACGGGCACCAATGTCAGGACCAGCGCCGAGAGCAGCCGGAACCAGCAAATCATGATGAAGGGACTTTACGCGCAACCTGGCCTGAGCGCAAGAGTCGGTGGCCGTGACATGGCGCTAGCGCCCCACCCGGGGCGGGGAGCCCTTGGGGCCGTCATTGACTGCGCCAAGCGGTGCGCCGTCTGGCGGAACGGCGACGGCCTCGGCCGCCGGGACGGCTTCCTTGAACGCCGATGCGGCATCGGCGTGCTGCCGTTCGCTGCTCGTGAGCGCCGCGGCGAGGCGTCCGACCTCCTCGTCGGTGAGGTCCTCGATGGGTCCGATGGCGCCGCCCGCGACGCGCACGCGCTGGCGGCCGGCGACCTGGACCGACGCGCCGCCCGCTGCAACCTCGGCCGGACCCGACAGCACGCTGAAGACGGACACGACGCCCGCTCCCGGCTCGGCGGGACGGACGTCCACGATCGCGACGGAGCCCCGCATGGACGCGACCGCATTCGGCGTGTGGACGTCGACGGTTTCACCGGTTCCCATCAGCTGGCGCGCCACAGAGAGTCCCATCCTGCCGCCGGACAGCTCCAGGCTCATGGGGCTGGCTCTGTCCGCGATGGTCAGCTCGGGAAGCTCCCGCACTGTGACGATGGCCCTGCCACCCAGGAGCACACGGAGGAGGGAGTTCTCGGCCGTCGAGATTCGGTCCCGCTTGAGGACGCTGTCCTTGAAGTGGAGGGGTGCTGAGGTTGCGGCACGTGAGACGGTGGCGCTCCCGCTCAGGGCTGTCACGATGCCGAGCCCCTCCGGCTGGGCCACGGCAGAGGAAGTGGTAGCGCTCCAGGCGGCCGCGAGGACCACCACCCCAACAGCCAAACGCTGACGCATGGTGCCGCAGCCTGGCATCAGTCCCTAATGGAAGCAATCGATCTGCCACCGGGACCCTGGGGTGAAACAGCCTAAAATGTTGGTGTCTGGCCTTGCAAAGGGGGATCTGGCAGCCTGCCGACAACGGAATTGGAGGTCGGACCTCCGAAAAGGCGCGGCCCGGGATAGGAGGCGCGTCTCGGCAGTCTCCCGGCTTGTAGCACGGTGGTATCATCGTAATCCGTCATGTTCGACATCGGTCTCCAGGAGCTGATCCTCATCTTCGTGATCGCGCTCCTCGTCTTCGGCCCGAAAAACCTGCCGCAGCTCGGCCGCTCGCTGGGCCGGGCCATGCGCGAGTTCCGGAAGGCCAGCGACGAGTTCCGCTCGACCGTCGAAACCAACCTCCACTTCAACGAGCCCGACCCGGTGCCCTATAGGGCGCCCGAGCCCCCAGTGGTCGAGGCGGCGGTGGGAACGGGGGGCGCCCAAGCCCTGCCGGACTCGGTACTCGACCCGCACGCTCCGGTAGAGGTCGGTACGGTGGAGGCTCCGCCGGGAGAGGCCTTCGTCGCCCAGAGGGGGGCCCGGCTCTTCCATGCCAGGGATTGCGGCTGGGTGCGCCGGATCGCGGAGCCCGAGCGGACCTACTTCAAGCGCCCGGCTGAGGCCAAGGAGGCGGGTTTTCAGGCCTGCCCGTCCTGCGAGCCATGGGAGCCGGCCTAATTTTTTTGCTTGGCTAACTCAACGGGTGTTGACTATTATACTGTTGAGTAAAAGGTCCCGGTCAGGAACGACCCACGCCAGGAGGGCGGCCCTTGAAGGAGATGACGCAGCGGCAGCGCGAGGTGCTGGGCTTTATGCGGGGCTTCTCGGACAAGCACGGAGCGCCGCCCACAGTGCGCGAGATCGCCGAGCAGTTCCGCTTCACGCCGCGAGCGGCCTTCGACCATCTGCGCGCACTCGAGCGCAAGGGCATGCTGCGGCGGCGGGTGACCGACAAGCGGGTATCGCGCACGCTCGTCCTCACGGACCGTGGCCCCGAGCGGGCGCGCAGGGAGCGGGAGATCCCCATCCTTGGCAAGATCGCGGCAGGCGCTCCCTTCTTTGCGGTCGAAAGCCGGGAGGACGTGATCCCGGTGCGGCCCGAATGGCTGGCGGCCAAGGGTGGAGACGTCTTCGCCCTTCGGGTGCGGGGGGACAGCATGATCCAGGCGCACATCGCCGACGGCGATCTGGTTCTGGTGCGCAAGCAGGAGTCCGCCGCGGCGGGCGACATCGTGGCGGCCATGATTGATCAGGAAGCGACGGTGAAGCGCTTCGCCACCGAGGGCGGCGTCGTCGTGCTCAAGCCGGAGCATCCCACCATGAAGCCCATCGTGGTGGATCCGCAGCGCTCGGACTTCCGCATCCTGGGCAAGGTCATCGGGCTCATCAGGGAGATGTGAGGAGGCAGGACATGCTGGCAACGAAGAGAACGGTCAGGCATGCGAGGCGGCGGGCGATGTCGGTGCTCCCGCGCCGCAGGGTGTACGTGGGCAGCGCGGTGACTCGCCGTACGTCGTCTCGTGTTTTTTTGGCCCGCACAACTCAACAGGTGACGTCGAGAACGCGGCTCGGCGACTGGCTTGGCGCCGCCGTCACGCTCGCCGGGGTCGCGGGCTGGGGGGCACTGCTGATGCTCCTGGGAGCCTAGACGACTAACTCTTGTTGGCGGATTCCCACGGCTTGAGATCGGTGAAGAGGTTGAAGACATCGGAGTCGAGGGCGCCGGCCTTGCGCTCCTGGTCGAGGATATCCAGCGCCCGCTCGACCGGCACCGCGGCCTTGTAGGGGCGGTCGCTGGCGGTGAGCGCGTCGAAGATGTCCGACACGGTCATCATGCGCGACTGCAGGGGGATCTGGACTCCGCGGCGGCCCTCCGGGTAGCCCGAGCCGTTGATCTTCTCGTGATGCGAGCTGGCGATCTCCGGGACGCGGCGGAGTTCCTTCGTCCACGGGATTCGCTTGAGGAACTCGAAGGTATGGAGCACGTGGGACTGGATCTGCCGGAATTCCTCCCGCGTCAGGCTCCCTCGCGTGATCGAGAGGATCTCGGCCTCCTCGGGCGTGATGATGGTATGGCTTTCGCCCAGGTGGTCCACGAAGGCGCGGACGGCGATGCTGCGGATTCCGGCGGCCGCGTCGGCCGGCATGACGGCGGGCTCGTTGGCCGCCCCGACGGTCGCGAGGTGTGAGTCGATCTCTCCCAGGAGGGCGGCCAGCTCGAGGTCCCACATCGCCGCCTGGGCTTCGAAGCCCTCGCGTGCACCCCGCAGGAGGCGAGCGAGCTTCTGCCTCGCGTACCTCAGCTCGAGCCCGCGCTTGAGGATCTGCGCCCGCTGGCGGATCAGCTCGAGGCGGAGCGGCGGGAGCTTCTTGGCCTTGACGAGCACGTCCTCGCGCACACCGACCTTGCCGAAGTCGTGCAGGAGGGAGGCGTAGCGGATCTCGCGGATCTCATCGGGGGAGAAGCGCAGGTCGCGGAACGGCCCGGCCTCGGCGCGGCAGGCGGCTTGGGCGAGCGACACCGTCAGGTCGGCGACCCGGAACGAGTGCCCCGAGGTGGTCGGGTCGCGCGACTCGATGGCGGTGACCGAGGCGCTCACGAAGCCCTCGAAGAGCACGCGCACGCTCTCGTACAGCCGGTTGTTTTCCAGCGCGACGGCCGCCTGCGAGGCGAGGGAGGCGGCGAGGGTGATGAAGCGATCGGGGTAGGGCAGGACCTCGCGCTCGATCTCCTCGGGCGAGGCGAAGCGCCGGGCCCTGTCGGGCTTGCAGTTGATCAGCTGGAGGACCCCGATGATGTCCCCTGCCGGGGTCCTCATCGGCACCACCAGCATGGACTTGGTCCTGTAGCCGGCATGCCGGTCGAAGGCCGTGTTGATGCGGTAGCGGGCGCTGCTCGGCGGCGCGTAGGCATCGGCCAGGTGAATGGTCTCTCCCGTGAGCGCCACGTGGCCCGCGATGCTCTCCTCGTCCACCGGCACATGGGCCGCCGCCGTGAGGACGCCGCCCGAGTAGGTCGCTGCCAGAGACACCGAGTCGTTCTGTGAGAGCTGGAAGCGGAGCCGTCGCGGCTCCCCGTCCGGCTCCTCGACGAGGTATATGGAGCCCGCGTCGCTGTGGGTGATGGCGCGCGCCAGTGAGAGAATGAGCGCGAACAGGGCGTCGACGTCGCGCTCGGCCGAGAGCCGGATGCCGATGGTGTTGAGCTCCTCGAGCTGCCGTCGGGTCTCCTCGGCCTCGCCGCGCATACGGAGGTGCTCGAACGCGTTCGACACCGCGCGCGCGAGTACGGGCGCCGCGACGGGCTTGGGCAGGCATGCGTACCAGTTCGCCGGCAGCGTCACGGCGGCGGGCGGGGTGGCCATGAGAGCGATCACAGGGATGTCGCCTCCGCGGCCGGCGGCGGCGATCGGCTCCGGCGAGTCGCTGTCCGCGTCCACCAGGAGCACGACGTCTTCGTTCCGGGCGAGGGTGGGCGCCGCGCCCGGGAGCACGGCGCGCCCGTCGAACTCCGGGGGCAGGCCTGCCACGAGGCTCGCCACCGGAGAGCCTTCCGGATAGAGCACGACACGATGTCGCATGAACTCAAGGTAGGGTCGCCGGCGGGCGCCTGTCAAGGAAGCGGCGGGTTCCGCTTGACCCGCTCAGCCGCGCGCCGATAAACTAGCGAATATATGACTGCTCGTGTATCGACGGGTCTCGGGCGGCTGGATGCGATGCTGGGCGGCGGGCTCCTGCCCGGCACGCTCTGCGTCGCCTACGGCGCGACGGGAATAGGCAAGACGCACCTCGGGCTCCACTTCGCCCACGCGGGTGAGGCCGCCGACGGGACGCCGGGCATCTTCTTCGACATGAACGCGCGGGGCGACTCCCAGCAGCACGCCGAGTACGCGTCGCGCCTGTACGGATGGGTGCTGAACCGGTGGACGCACACGGTCACGCCCATGGCCGATCCGTTCCCTTCGCCGCAGCAGATGACGGCCCGCTATTGCGACGCGCTCCCGTGGGCGGGCAAGCTCAGGGACTACCAGGTGCCCACCTCCGACGGCGGGCTCGAGCTGGACTGGAACTGGAAGTCCGAGTACAACCACGCGATGTACACGGCCCGGCCGTTCATCTACTTTCACCTGGGCGCCGGGTGCCGGCGCGTCGTGGTGGACGGCGTCGAGCCGATGGACGTGCCCGGCGACTACATCCAGCCCTTCCTCTTCGATGAGCTGTACCGCACGGTCATCCACCGCGACAGCGAGACGCTGGGGATGGAGATCTGTCTTCCTGTCTGGAAGCATCGTGATTTCATCGACAGCCACCTCTACGACCACCCGTCCGTCACCACCCTGCTCCTGGTGACGACCGAGGAGACGCGGCTCGAGCACCTGATCGCGCGCAAGGTCGCCTCCGGGGACGTCGGCGCCGTCGCCAACACCATACTCGTCATGGGCAGCGAGCGCGTGGGCAACCGGCTCGGCCGTTTCCTCTGCGTCGTCAAGCACCGGGGCAGCGCGAAGAGCGACGAGATCGCGGAGTACAGGGTCACGGAGCGCGGCATCGAGTTCGTGTAGCGGCGCCATGGACGCGCGGATCCTCAAGGCCGGGCGCGCGCGGGCTTTTCGTCACGCGCGGGGACTGCGTGTGCGATCGGCGCGGACGGCCGCGGCCTTCGTGAGCCAGGTCGGCGTCTGCTCCACGTTCTACCGCTTTCCCGACGGGCTCGCGTGCCTCTGGGAGGCCGTCGCGGGCCGCGAGAGACCGCGCTGGCCCCGGCACTCCCATCACGACGCGGGCATCGGCTTGACGTGGGAGCTCAAGGACACGCTGCCCGCCAAGCGACGCTGCTACTACGGCAAGCTCGTGAAACACCGCCCCGTCTTGGTCGCGCTCGACCTCCTCCCGGCCTTCTACGCGCTCGTGCGCGGCCGCCAGCGCGCCCGAGATTTCGGGGCCGAATACCGCGCGGGGCGCATGTCGGCGACGGCCAAACGGCTCCTGGACAGCTTCTTCCGCGAGAGCCCGCAGTACACGCGCGGCCTCAGGGCCGACACCTTCATGCTCGAGCCCGGCAAGACCCGCGAGTTCGAGCGCGCGATGGCGGAGCTCCAGCAGGGACTCTGGATCGTCAAGACGGAGGAGCGCTACGAGCCGAGCTTTTCCTATCGTTGGGACCTCCTCGAGCGCTGGCTGCCCGAGCAGGTCGCCGAGGGGCGGGGGCTCGGCCGAGCCGCAGCGCTCGACCGCGTCGTTGCTCGTTACCTTGGCGGCGCCGTGTACTCAACTCCCAAGCGCATGGCGCGGCTCTTCGGCCTCGGGCCCGCCGAGACGGCGCTGGCCGTCGCCCGCCTGGCGAGAGCCGGCCGCGTCCGCGCCGACGTCGAGGTCGACGGCTGGCCGGGCACCTGGGTCGTGAGCGCCTGATGCAGGCCCCGGAGGGCTTCCGCTACATCGACATTCACACCCACCTCCACCCGGAACGGCTCTCCCGCGCAATCAGGAAGTGGTTCGCCGACCGCTCGGACTGGAAGCTCGAGTACCCGACCGAGCCCGAGCTGGTCGCGGGCTTCCTCCGGGATCACGGCGTCGAGCGCTTCGTCTACTTCTCCTACGCCCACAAGGCCGGCATGGCTCGGGAGATCAACGCCTGGCTCCGCGCCACGGCGCGGTGCGTGCCCGACGGCATCCCGCTCGGGACCATTCACCCCGACGACCCGGACCTGATGGAGGCCGTCGAGGAGGCGCTCGTCGGTTACGGCTTCAAAGGTTTCAAGTTCCACATCAACGTCCAGCGCTTCTTCCCCGACGATCCGCGCGTGCTGCCGGTCTACGAGCGCCTGCTGGCCCTCGACCGGTTGCTCCTGATTCACGTCGGCTCGGCGCCCTGGCCCAACGCCTTCGACGGGTTCCCGCGCTTCGCCCGCGTCATGGACATGTTCCCGCGGCTCAAGGTGGTGGTGGCCCACATGGGCTCCTTCGAGACGCGGCAGTTCATGCAGCTCATGGAGCGCTGTCCCAACCTCTACCTCGACACGACCATGGCCTTCGCGCCGGTGCGCCACGAGCACCGGAGGATCGACACCCGCCTGAACCGCATCTCCGTCACCAACGACGACCTGCTCCGCTGGCAGGACAGGATCGTCTTCGGCAGCGACTTTCCGAACCTGCCGTACCCGTACGAGGAGGAGCGGGAGGCCTTGTGGCTGCGCGATCTGCCGCTGCCCGTCTTCCGCAAGCTCTTCCACGACAACGCGGCTGCGCTCCTGGGGCTGGCGTGACCGTCTCCCCGCGAGTGAGGCTTGACGCCTTCGGTACCGGCGCCCGGGCGGCGCTCGGGGCCTTGGCTCGGCTGCTGGGCCCCGAGCGGCAGGCCTGGGTGGTCGGCGGCGCCGTGCGCGACGCGCTGGCAGGCGGCGGACCGGGCGACCTGGACATCGCTGTGCCGTCTGGAGCGGTCGCCCTCGCGCGCGAGCTGGCCGACCTGCTGGGGGCGGCCTTTCACGTGCTGGACGAAGCGCGCGGGGCGGGCCGTATCGTGGGTGGACCGGAGCATGCCTGGCAGGGTCCGCAGATCGACATCGCGGATTTCCGGGCGCCGGACCTCATCGGCGACCTCCGCGGGCGCGACTTCACCGTCAACGCGCTGGCCATTGCCGTCCGGCCGCTCGTGGCGGCGGGCGAGGCCGACGTGGAGGACCCGACCGGCGGCCGTGCCGATCTGCAGGCGCGCACGGTGAGACTCTGCGCGCCGCGCTCGCTCGAAGGCGATGCGGTCCGGGTGCTTCGGGCCGCCCGGCTCGGCTCACAACCAGGCTGGAGGCTCGATCCGGCTCTCGAGGGCGCCGCGCCCCGTGCCGCGCCCGGTCTCTCTCAGGCATCCGCCGAACGGGTCAGGGACGAGATTCTCGCCATTCTCGCGGGCCCGGCCTCGGCCGCTGGGCTTCGCCTTCTCGACGGCTGGGGCGCGCTCGAGGTTCTCCTGCCCGAAGGCGAAGCGATGAAGGGGACGACGCAGCCAGAGCCTCATCGCTTCGACGTCTGGGAGCACAGCCTGCGAGCCGTCGAGGCAGCGGATGTCGTCGTCTCCCACGTCAGCGAGCTCGAGCCCTGGGGCGAGGCGCTCGCCGGGCACCTTGGCGAGCCGCTCGGTGACGGCGCCACGCGGCGAGAAGCACTCAAGCTGGCAGCGCTGCTCCACGATGTCTCCAAGCCGGAGACCCGGCGCGTCGAGGACGGGCGCACGCGCTTCCTCGGCCACGATGCGCTCGGCGCCGAGCGCGTTGTCGCAATTGCGGAGCGGCTCCGCCTGTCGGGGCGGATGTCAGCGGTGATCGAGCGCCTCGTCCGCCACCACCTGCGCCCCATGCACCTGGCCCAGTCGGGCTTCGTCACCCGGCGCGCGCGCTTCCGCTTCTTCCGTGACCTCGGAGACGACGCCCGTGACCTCCTGCTCCTCGCCCTGGCCGATGCGGCGGCGCTGCGGGGCGACTCGCCGCTGGCCGTTTGGGGAGGCCCGGAGGGCCGCATCGTGCGCGAGCTGATGGCCGGGCATGCGGAGGAGGTCGCCGCGCTGTCGGCGCCTCCGCTTTTGGACGGCCGCGACGCGATGGAGGCCCTGGACCTGCCGCCGGGTCCTGAGATCGGGAGGCTGCTTCGTCTCCTCCGCGAGGCACAGGCGGTCGGCGCCGTGACGACGCGAGAAGCGGCCCTCGCCTACATCAGGCGGATGCGGGACCACCCGCTTGACACCTCCGAGCCCTCCCCCTAGAGTAGGGCCGCTCGTCGCGGCCACAGTCCCGCTATCCTAAGGAGGTAGACATGATTCGGACACGTCTATGCGCGGCCCTCGCCGCAGCGCTCGTCGCCCTCGTGGCGCCCGCCGCCGGTTGGGCAGCGCCCGAAGGCAAGGTCGTCATCGCCCAGGGCGTCGACCCCTCCTCGCTGGACGCCATGAACCAGCAGGAGACGCCGGCGTCGGTGGTAGCCGAGCACATCTACAACAAGCTGGTGGAGCGGGACCAGAGCTTGAAGATCGTGCCCGCGGTGGCCGCCGAGCTGCCGAAGCTGGTCTCGCCCCAGGTGTGGGAGATCAAGCTCCGCAAAGGCGTCAAGTTTCACAACGGGGAAGACTTCAACGCCGACTCGGTGAAGTTCAGCCTGGAGCGGGCCAAGGATCCCAAGATGCGGGGCAGCTCGAATTTCAAGCTGATCCAGCGGGTGGAGGTTGTGGACCCGTACACGGTGCGCGTCCACACCGTCAAGCCCTGGCCGACGTTCACCGCCTCGATGAACCATCCGCAGGCGGCCATGTATCCGCCCAAGGCCTATGCCGACAAGGACAGCCCTTTCATCTCCAAGAACCCGATCGGCACCGGGCCGTACAAGTTCGTGCGGTGGTCCAAGGACGAGGAGATTGTCCTGGAGGCCAACGAGAGCTACTTCCGCGGCGCCCCCAGGATCAAGACCGTGGTGTTCAGGCCCATCCCCGACGACGCGGTGCGGGTCGCCGCGCTACAGAACGGCGAGGTCGACGTCGCCGTCAACATCCCGCCGCACCTGGCCAACATCATCGCCAACCACCCGAAGCTCTTCCTCAGCACGGCGCCCAGCGTCCGGACCATCCAGCTCATGTTCTACACGCACCAGTTCGACACCCAGAACAAGCTGGTCGGGGTGTACCAGGGGCCGTCGGCGGACAAGCGGGTCCGGCAGGCGATCGCGCTGGCGCTCGACGTGGACGAGATCATCAAGGGCGTGCTCGACGGCAAGGCGCAGCGGGTGGCGACCATGCTGCCCAGCATGCACTTTGGCTATGACCCCTCGCTCAAGCCCCTCAAGCAGGACCTGGTCAAGGCCAAGAAGCTGCTGGCCGACGCGGGCTTCCCCAACGGTCTCGAGATCACGCTCAACGGCCCGCAGGGGCGCTACGTGCGCGACAAGGAAGTGGCCGAGGCCGCCGCCGGCCAGCTGACCAAGGCGGGGATCAAGACGACGCTGCGAACCTTCGAGTTCGTCAACTACCTGAACAATCTGGTTTACGTCCACAAGGCCGGGCCCGTCTGGCTCATCGGCTGGGGGCAGGGGATGATGGACGCCGAGGGCATCTACGTGCCGCTCTTCCGCTCGGGCAGTCTGCTCGCCAACTACTACAACGCGGACATGGACGGGATGATCGACCAGGCCCAGACCATGTTGGACGAGAAGCAGCGGCAGGCCCAGTACTTCCGCATCAACAAGCTGTGGATCGAGGATCAGGCCGCGGTGCCGCTCTACCAGCAGATCGACCTCTACGGCGCCAGCAAGCGGCTCAACTGGAAGGCCCGGAGCGACGAGCTGATCAAAGCCTACGACATGTCGATCAAGTAGCGAGAGTTGACTTCAGGAGGGCGGGGGCTAGAATAGCTCCTGAACGCGGCCGTAATTCAGTGGCAGAATGCCAGCTTCCCAAGCTGGACGTCGCCGGTTCGAATCCGGTCGGCCGCTCCATTCGAGAAGGGGGGCTACGGGCTTCGGTCGTAGCCCCCCTTCACTTTGTCACGGAGGCGAGCCTACACATGCCCAAGCCAGAGTTGGAGTTCTTCAAGCCCGACCATATCCCCTGGGAGCCCGTCGCGAGCTCGGCCACGGGGGGAGCGGGAGGCGCAGGCGTCAAGCAGAAGATCCTGAGCAGGAGCGAGGACGGCGACGTGACGCGCCTGCTCCAGTTCGACACGGGCGTCGAGACCACGGAGACGATCACGCACGATTTCTGGGAAGAGGTGTGGATCCTCGAGGGCGAGCTCATCGACCTCGGGAAGAAGCAGAGCTTCACGGCGGGGATGTACGCGTGCAGGCCGCCGGGCATGGTCCACGGTCCGTACCGGGTGCCGAAGCGGTGCGTGACCCTCGAGATGCGCTACTTCAAGCGGTAAGGCTCAGGCGGGGCCGAAGCCAATGGCCGTCTGCTCTCCCGTGACGAGCGGGCGAAAGCGCACGGGCAGATCCGCGCGGAGCGAGTCGAACGGGATGTCCACGATCCGCCCGAGCAGCGAGACGCCCTCGTCGAGCCGCACGACCGCGACTGCATAGGGCGCCTCGGCGCCGCGCCCCCGCGGGGCGACCCGGATGACCGTGAAGGACGTGATGCTCCCAGCGCCGGCGAGCGGCACCGGCGCCCAATTCCGCTCCTGGCAGGTGGGGCAGAATTCCTTCGGCGGGATCGCGAGCTCGCCGCACTTGCCGCACCGGATGCCGGTCAGGCGGCCTGCGCGCGCCTCCTCGAAGAAGTGCTTCAGCGTCAGCACTTGGTCAGCCACGGCCGAAGAGGCTCACGAGCACGGTGGCGGTGTTGCCGCCCAGCGTGTGGGTCAGGCCCGTCCGCGCGCCCTCGACCTGGCGCGGCCCCGCCTCGCCCCGGAGTTGGGTCGTGATCTCGGCGATCTGGGCGGCGCCGGTGGCGCCGATCGGATGCCCCTTGGCCTTGAGCCCGCCCGACGGATTGACGGGGATCTTGCCCCCGAGGCTCGTCCAGCCCTTTTCGGCGGCCGCGCCGCCCAAGCCCGGCTCGAAGAAGCCCAAGCCCTCGGTGGCGACGATCTCGGCAATGGTGAAGCAGTCATGGAGCTCAACGACATCCACGTCGGCGGGGGTCTTGCCGGCCTGCCGGTAGACGGCGGCCGCCGCGCGCTCGGTTGCCATCACCCGCGAGAGGTCGCGCTTCTCGTGCATGAACATGGTGTCGGAGGCCGCCTGGGTTCCGAGCACCCAGACGGAGCGGGGGCGCTTGCGCGCGACCTCCTCGGCCGCCAGGACCAGGGCGGCGCCGCCGTCGGTGAACGGACAGCAGTCGAGGAGCTTGAGCGGGTCGGCGACGTAGGCGCTGTTGAGCACCATGTCGACCGTGATCTCCTTCCGGAACTGCGCCTTGGGGTTGAGCGCGCCGTGGCGGTGGTTCTTGACTGCCACGTGGGCCATCTGCTCTTCGGTCGTGCCGTGCTTGTCCATGTGGGCGCGGGCGATGAGCGCGAAGACCCCAGGGAATGTCAGGCCCACGGATTGCTCCCACGACGCATCGGAGCAGTAGGCGAAGTACTCGGTCGCCGCGTCGGTCGGGATGTTCAGCACGCGCTCCGCGCCGCCGACCATGACGATGTCGGAGACGCCCGCGCCGATCTCCATGACGGCGTGGCGGAAGGCGGCGTGGCTCGTGGCGCAGGCGTTCTCGAAGCGGGTTGTCGGGATCGTCGGTATGCCCAGGAGCGTCGCCGCGAGCGGGCCCATGTGCAGCTGCTTTTCGCCCTCGCCACCGGTGACATTGCCGTAGTACAGGGCCTGGATCGCCGACGGGGCGACGTCGGCGTCCCGGATGGCATCCACAGCCGCCTCGGCGAAAAGCTCGGCGCTGGTGCGGTCGTGCTTCCCGAATTTCGTGACGCCCACCCCGATGACGGCGACGCGGCGCATTGATCCTCCTCGATTGGTGGAGTGACGGCTCGACTCCGGTCATCATGATACCCGCGCGCGAGGGGAGTCAAGTGCTTCTGGCCGCGGTCCGGGGCGCCGTGGTAGGGTTCGGGGTCATGAAGGGAAGGACGGTGTGACGCTCGAAGAGGGACTGGTCGCGCTCCTGGCCGCCGCAGCCGCCATCCTGCTCTTCGTGGGGCTGGCCCAGACTCTCGACGCCAGGCCCGCGCGGCCCGCGACCCGACCGCAGCGGCGATCGAGCGTGAGGCCGACCACGAATGCGGCGCCCGCACCGCCGGAGGTCCCGCCCCGAGCGCCGTACACAGGCCCCGAGCGCCGTCGCTCGCATCGTCCCGGCTCGCGTCCCCGTCCGGCGGCTTCTGCGTCCCCCCCTGCGGAGTCGCGGACGAGCCAGCCTGATCTGCCTCTCGCTCCCGAGGCCCAGCCGGCCGCCGCAGCCGCGGCGCTGCCGCCCCCGCTGGATCCGGCGCTCGACGCACTCGAGCGCGCACTGGCGCTCCAGCAGGAACGGCAGCATTCGCACGTCATCGAGGCCGCGGTGCCGCATCTCGAGGCGGGCGGGCCGGCCGAAGGGGCCGAGCCTTCCTTCATCCGGGCCGCGCTCTGGACGGTGGTGGGCGTGTCGCGCCACGCCTTGGGCGATATCGAGGGCGCCCAAGGGGCGCTCGATGCCGCGGTCCGCGCGGCGCCCGACGGCGTCTCCGAGGGCTGCCCGCAGCGCATCGCCGCGGCGGCGGCAACGTCGGCGCGCCGGCTCCTGGCAGCGGCGGATGCCATGTCAGCCACTTCCGGGGAGCGCGTGGCGGTGCTCCGCATGGCTGTGCTGTGGCTCGAGTGGCGCATCGTCGCCGCTCCGGCCACCGAGGAAGTGTCGGTGCTCCTCGATCGCGCTCGCGAGGCGCTGTGGGACGGCTACGGGCTGGCGGGCCGCGGGTTGATGCGGCGGCGGCAGTTTACCCAGGCTCGCGAGCTTGTCCGCCAGGCCCTCGACTCCGAGGACCTGCCGGCGGCGCGCCGGGCCCCGCTGGCGGAGCTGGCGGCGCGGTGCATCGTCCGCCAGATCGGGCGCCTCGTCGCGACCTCCCGGGGCACCGAGACGACGGAGGCGGACGCGCTGGACGCCCTCGAGCGCGCTCGGGAGATTCTGGCCGCGAGCTCGGTGGATGCCGTCACCCCGGGGCGGTGGCACGGCGCCAACCGTCGGATCTGGAACGGCTACATGCGGCACGGTCGTCGTGACATCGTGGCCTTCGAGCTCGAGGCGGCACTGCGGCCGCTCTTCCGTGCGCTGCACCTCTGCGACCTCGACCTGGGCCTCGAGCGCAAGACCCGCGAGCTCCTCGCCCGGACCATCGAGCGGATCTCGGACGGTGCCGGCGAGAGGATTGACCGCCTGCTTGAGGCAGGCGACCGCGACGCGGCCATGCAGCGATGGCAGGACGTGCGGGGGATCATCCAGAAGGCGCGCGACCAGGGACTCTCGCACGAGGAGCTGGCGCACGCCTTCGGGCGTGCCCGGCAGATGCTCGAGCAAATCGAGGCGACGAAGGGATGACGGGCGGGCTCGGCCCCGCGCTGACGCTCGGGCAGATGCTCGACCGGGCGGCGGCGCGCGATCCGTCGCAGGAGGCGGTCGTCTTCAAGGACGAGCGGGTGTCCTACGGCGCGCTGAAGGCCCGCGCCGATGCCTTCGCCCAGGGGCTCCTGGCGCTCGGCATCCGGCCCGGCGACCACGTCGTGCTTTGGATGCCGAATCGCGTCGAGTGGAACGTGGCCAACCTTGGAATCGCCAAGGTAGGCGCGGTGACGGTGACGTGCAACAGCCGCTACAAGGCCTTCGAGGTCGAGTACGTCCTGAGACAGTCCGACGCCAAGGCGCTCATCCTGCTGGACCGCTTCGATGCCGCGGGCGTCGACTACATCGGGATCCTGCGGGAGATCTGCCCTGAGATCGACCGGCCCGGCGACCGGCTTATGAGCGCGAGCTGTCGGGCGCTCAGTCACGTGGTCGTGCTGGGCGATCACGTCCCGGCCGGCTGCCGCTCCTGGGCCGACGTCGAGAGCCTGGGATCTTCGAGCGGTGCCGGGGCCCTCGAGCGGATCCGCGTCAGCCCCGATGACGCCGCCGCGATGCTGTACACGTCCGGGACCACGGGCGAGCCGAAGGGGTGCCTCCTCACTCACGGCAACATCTACTACAAGTGCCGCGTGTACCAGGACCTCCACGGCTGGACGGCGCGGGACCGCTACCTCGTGCCGGTGCCGTACTTCCACATCTTCGGGTCCATGGGCGGCGTCGCGGCCAACTGCCTCGCCGGCTCCACCCAGGTGGTGATGGACGTCTTCGACCCGGCCGAGGCGATGCGGCTCATCCAGGCCGAGCGGGTCACGATTTTCTCGGGCGTGCCGACGATGTTCATCACCATCCTGGGCCACCCCTCTTTCGGCCGGTACGATCTCAGGTCGCTGCGCACGGGCTCCATCGGCGCGGCGCCCGTGCCCGTGGAGACCATGCGGAAGATTCTCGACCGCGACCGCGGCCTCGGCATGGATGCCCTCGTCGTGTACGGGTTGACCGAGGCCACGGGCGGCACCCACTGGACCCGTCCGGGCGACCCCATCGAGAAACGCGTGTCCACGGTCGGGCTCCGGACCCCGGAGATCGAGGACTGCATCGTGGACCCCGTCACCGGCGCCGAGCTCGGAGCCGGCCAGGAGGGCGAGGTCTGCATCGCGGGCCCGACGCTGATGCGCGGTTACTACGGCAAGCCGGAGGCGACGGCCGAGAAGATCCGCGGCGAGTGGCTCCACACCGGGGACATGGGGGTCAAGGACGCCGACGGCTACCTGCGCATCACGGGCCGCCTCACCGACATGATCATCGTCGGCGGCTTCAACACGTACCCGGCGGAGATCGAGAACTTCTACCTGCGCCACCCCAAGGTGCTGGATATCTCGATCGTGGGCGTGCCCGACCCCGTCATGGGCGAGGCGGTCATGGCCTTCGTCATCCCGAAGGCGGGCGAGACGCTCACGGCCGAAGAGATCGCCGACTTCGCGCACGGCAAGATCGCGAACTTCAAGGTGCCGAAGTACGTCGAGATCGTCGAGAGCTTTCCGCTGACGGGGTCGGGGAAGGTGCAGAAGTTCAAGCAGAAGGCCTATGCGGTCGAGAAGTACGACCTCAAGGAGCCGGCGTAGCGCTGCGCTAGTGCTCCCTCATGAGCGGGCCCTTCGTCACGGGCTGCCCGGCATTTCCCGATCCGTTCCGGATGGTCTCCAGCAACTCCAGCGGGAGCTTCAGAAAGGTCTCGACCACCGCGGGGTCGAAGTGCGTGCCGGAGCAGCGCTCGATCTCGCGGCGGGCCGCTTCGAAGGAGATGGCGACCGAGTACGGCCGGTCGAACGTCATGGCGTCGAAGGCATCGGCGACCGCGAAGATGCGCGCGCTGAGCGGGATCGTCGCGCCGCGGAGCCCCGCCGGGTAGCCCGTCCCGTCCCACCGCTCATGGTGGTGGTAGACGATGGGCACGGCGCCCCGCAGGAAGGGAATGGGCTCGACGAGCCGGCGGCCCAGGTCGGGGTGGGTGCGCATGATCTTCCACTCTTCCGGTCCCAGGGGCCCCGGCTTGAGCAGGATGCCGTCGGGGATGCCGATCTTTCCGATGTCGTGGAGCAGCACGCCGTGTTCGATGTCGCGCATCTGGCTTTCCGGCAGGCTATGGCCTCGCGCGAGCGCTAAGGAGTAGCCGACGACCCGCCGCGAGTGCGCGTGCGTGCCGATGTCGCGCGTGTCGAGCGCCGAGCCCAGGGCCTCGAGCGTCGTCCGATAGGTATCCTCGAGCTCGTTCAGCGCGGCGGCCAGGTCCCGCGTCGCCTCGGCCACGCGCCGCTCCAGCAGCGTGTGGTACTCGCGCCGCTCCATGAGCAGCTGCCGCCGCTCGAGCGCCCGCTCGGCCGCGATGAGGACCTCCTCGACGTTCACGGGCTTGACGATGAAATCGTACGCCCCGCACTTGAGGCTTTCGATGGCGGTCTTCACGTCGCCAACGCCGGTGATGACGATGATCGCGGCATCGCCGTCTACGGCTCGGGCGCGCTTCAGAAACTCGAGTCCGTCCATCACGGGCATCTTGATGTCGGTCAGCGTCAGCGGCGGGCGCTCCCGCTGGAAGGCGTCCAGCCCCTCGCGCCCGTTGGCCGCCACTTGGCACTGGTAGCCGTCGCTGACGAAGACCTCGCGCAGGGCGCCGCGGACCTTGGCGTCGTCCTCGACGATGAGGATCTGCCTGGGGACCGAGGGCTCGCTCATTCGACCTTGGCCTCGGAAGCCGCGGGCTGCGCCACGACGACGTCCTCGTGGACGGAGACGCGGTTCTTGCCGGCGCGCTTGGCCGCGTACAGCGCCTCGTCGGCGGCCTGGATCAGGTCGTCCGCGGTGGGCGCCACGTCCTCGGGCAGGGAGGCGATGCCGAAGCTCGCCGTCACGCGCCGGCGGTGGGCGAACTGGTGCGAGGAGAGCACGTAGCGAATTCGGTCGGCGTACAGCCGCGCGCCCGCCTTGGAGGTCTCGACCAGGAGGACTGCGAACTCGTCGCCGCCGTAGCGGCAGATGACGTTGATGCCGCGCGAGTGCCGGAGGAGGATCTCGGCCATGCCCCGCAGCGTTTCGTCGCCTGCAGCGTGGCCGAGCTCGTCATTGACCGATTTAAAGGCGTCGAGGTCGAGGAGCACGACCGAGACGGGGTGATTGAAACGGCGGTACCGCGAGACCTCTTCCTCGAGACGGATCGAGAAGAAGCGCCGGTTATAGAGCCCCGTCACCTCGTCCTTGAAGGAGAACTCCTTGAGCCGTGCGTTGGTGGACTCGAGTTCCTGGTAGGCGTTGTCGAGCCGCGTGGCGTAGCGGTCGAGTGCCGCCGCCTGCTGCTCGATGGGCGCGAGCATGCGGGAGAAGGAGTGCAGCAGGCCGTCGGCGTCGTCCGGGTTTCCCGACGCCGCCTGCGGGCGCTCCGGCGCGGGCGCTTGGGCGGCAGGCTCGGGGCGAGGGAGCGTGCGCGTCAGATCCCAGATGAGCAGCCCGCCCACGGCCATCAGGAGCCCGGTGAAGACGAGCAGGGCCTGAAGCCAGGGCAGATCACGAACCTGCCGGGTGTGGTCGAGCAGCGGCAGAAGGTACGCGTAGAGGCTGTAGGCGACCACCATGAGCGGGATGAAGGAGGTCAGCCACAGGGCGAACATGATGGTGCGCCGTGAGCCGCCCGCAACCAGGGCGGGCTCGTCGGGCTTGGGTCTCACCGCTCGCTTGGCCTGAGCCATTCGGTAAGTATTGGCTGGCGGATAGTGGATAGTCAAGAAACCACCCCGCCGCCTTGACTGCGCCGCGAGGCCTAGGATACCGTATCGGGGCATGGCGACCGAGCCAAAAGTGTTCATTCCCGACAGGGAGATCGACTGCATTGGGCTCTTCTGCCCAATGCCGATCGTCAAGTCCCGCGAGGCCATCCTGCTCATGCGTCCCGGAGAGCTTCTGGCCATGCTGTCGGACGATCCGGCCTCGGACGCCGACATGCGGAGCTGGTGCCGGATCACCGGTAACGAGCTGGTGGAGGTCTCGCGGGAGGACGGCGTGTACCGTTTCCTGGTCAGGAAGACCCGGTAGCGGCGTGGAGCGCGGGGGCGCTGCTCCCGACAGGGTCTACCTCGATTACGCCGGGTTCTCGCCGGTAGATCCGCGCGTCCTTGCCGTGATGCGGCCCTTCCTCGAGGCCGGCATCGGCAATCCTTCCGCGCCGCACTCCCTCGGCTCCGAGGCCCGCGAGTCGCTCGAAGCGGCCCGTGCCAAGGTTGCCCGGCTCGTGGGCGGCGCGGCGCCGGGCGTCATCTTCACCTCGGGCGCCACCGAGGCCAACAACCTCGCGATCCGCGGCGTTGCGCTGCGCGGCGGCGACAGGCCCCGCCACGTCGTCACGTCGGCCGCGGAGCACATCTCGGTGCTCAACGCCTGCCGCGACGTCGAGAAGGCCGGCGGCGCCGTGAGCATCCTTCCTGTCGATGCCGAGGGACGCGTCGATCCCGAGGTGGTGCGGAGGGCGCTCAGACCCGAGACCGTCCTCGTCTCGATCGGCGCCGCCTGCGCGGAGATCGGCACGCTCCAGCCGCTGGGCGACATCGCGCGGATCACGCGCGCGGTGGGCGTCCCGCTCCATGCGGATGCCGTCGGCGCTCTGGGGCGGATGCCGTTTGCCGCCGAAGCCGTGGGCCTCGACCTGGTGACCCTGTCGAGCAACGACCTCTACGGCCCTCCGGGAGCGGGGGCGCTCTGGGTCAGGCCGGGCATCAAGCTCCTGCCGCAGATGCTGGGAGGCGGGCAGGAGGGCGGCTACCGATCCGGCACGGAGAACCTGCCCGCCCTGGTCGGGCTCGGCGTTGCGGCTGAGCTGATGCGGGCCGAGGCGGGCCACGGCGAGCCTGCGCGCCTCGCCGCGCTCCGCGATCGCTTCGTGGACGCGCTGGCCGCCTCCATCCCGGATTGCCGGCTGACGGGCTCGCGCGCGGAGCGTCTGCCTCACCACGCGAGCTTCGTGCTCCGAGGGGTCAAGGCGGACAGCGTGCTCCTCGACCTGGATCTCTGCGGCGTGGCGGCGTCGTCGGGCTCGGCCTGCGCGCAGCGGACCGGCACGCCGTCCCACGTGCTCCGGGCCATCGGCTGCGCCCCCGAGGAGATGGAGGGCTCGCTCTGCTTCACGCTGGGCCGCTGGAGCACGCTCGCCGAGGTGGACGCCGTGCTCGACCGGCTGCCGCCCATCGTCCTACGCCTGCGCGCGCTCGCCCTGCCCGCTCCCCGCTGATCCCCATGCGCCTCGTCCTCTTCGACATCGACGGCACCATCCTGACCGCGCGCGGCGCCGGGCGCCGGGCGCTCGCGGCCGCCCTCAATGAGGTGTACGGGACGGCAGGAGACATCGAGCGGTACGACCTTCGCGGCCGGACGGATCCGCGCATCGTCTTCGACCTCATGGAGGGGGCGGGGCTGACTCGCCCGGCGGTGCGTGAGCGTCTCGATGACTGCTTCGAGGCCTATGCGCGCGGGCTCGCGGCGGAAGTCGGCGACGGCAGCGGGGTTGTCACGCTGCCGGGCATCGCCGACCTCGTCCGGCGTCTCGACGGCGCGCCCGAGGCGCTCGTCGGACTGCTGACGGGGAACATCGAGGCGGGAGCGCGGATCAAGCTCGAGCCGACGGGGCTCCAGCCCTATTTTCGCCTGGGCGCCTACGGCTCCGACCATCTCGACCGCAGACAGCTGCCGTCGCTCGCTGCGCGGCGCGCTCAGGCGCTGACCGGGCACAGCTTTCGGCCCGAGAAGGTGCTGGTGATCGGGGACACGCCGCACGACATCGAGTGCGCGCGTCACTTCGGGGCCGTCGCGGTCGCCGTCGCGACGGGACTATACCGGCGCGACGAGCTCGAAGCGGAGAGCCCCGATCTCCTCTTCGACGACTTCTCCGACGTCGAAGCCGCGCTCGCCAAGCTTTTGTCGCGCTAGCGCGCGACGCGGCGGGGGAAGCGCCGGGGGCGCCGATCAACTCGGGCCTCGCCTCACGGCTTCGCCGTTCAGCTCGAACTCCTACCCCCAACAGCACGGGGGTTCGGGGGCATCCCCCGGCGCTTCCCCCGCCGCATTTCGGGACGGGTTCGGAAGTGTCCCTGACGCTGCCAGCCCCGCAACAACGGTTGAAACGTCAGGGCGGGGACGCGGCGCGGGGTGCCCTCGGGAGCGAATCCGACGAGCCGTAGCGCGCCCCGAAGCGCAGGGCGCCTCCGCCGCGCGAGCCGTCCCGCGAAGCGGGGCGGC
>JAUSJX010000120.1 GCA_030647435.1 Candidatus Rokuibacteriota bacterium | reverse complement strand
GTCTTGCGCGATGCGCTGCCCAGGTATGCCGTTGGCCGCCATCTGGATAATCCGTGCACGCTGCACCAGTCGAAATGGGACACTCCGGCCACGCGCCCACGTGGCCAAGGTCGCGTGCTCTTCGGGAGACAAGCGGATGGGGGCTGCGGTTCTCATGCCTCATAGGATAGGTTATATTGCAGACCTATGTAAAGTCATTTATGGGACACTACACTAGCTGCCCGACGGATCGTCGCAAGCCCGTGGACGGCTATGAGCGCCATCGTCTCCGCCTCTCGTTGAGCATCTCCGAAAGCGGATCAAGCCCAACGCTGCGACCTGTAGCGGTGAGGCACTCGTACGAGAAGATCCGTCTGTCGGAGTCCGCAGAGACCTCGACTCGCGAGCCCTGCAGTTGAGGGCTCTCGGTCCGTCGAACGCTCCAGTACTTCACTCTGGCCTCGCGGAGAGCCGCCGTCTGAGCCCGAGGCGGAGCGCCACGGACACGATCAGCCACGGGCTGTATGAGGCAATGTCCGCCATTAGGGTAGAGCGTCGTGGACGGGGGCCGCGCTCGTCAGTCCTGCCGCGCCGCGACGATCAGCAGGGAGAGATGGACGCGCTCTCCGAGGTACGTGCCTCCGGCCTCGAGGGGGGCGTTCCAGGTCACGCCGAAATCCCCGCGGTTGACGATGGTCTCGGCCCGGAAGGTCGCCATCATCTTGCCCGAAAACGGGCTTTTCTTCTGCCCGAGGTAGCGCGCATCCAGCGTGACGGGTCGAGACGTGCCGTGGATGGTCAGCTCTCCGAAGATCTTCCAGCTCTCCGGGGACACGACGTCAACTCGCGTGCTGCGGAAGGTGATGGACGGATGGTTGGCGCCGCCCAACAGGTCGTCCTCCATGAGGCGACCCATCAGCCGGTCGTTCGTCACGTCCACGCTGGCGACCGGAATCGTGGCCGACACCGAAGACTCCGCCGGGCGGTCCGGGTCGAACCGGAGTGTGCCCTCCAGCGCCCGGAAGCCCGTCCGGTAGGTCGACATGCCCATGAACTCGATCGAGAACTCGATGCTCGAATGCACGGGATCGAGGGTCCAGGTCGGAAGCGCGGTCTGTTGGGTCGCCATCATGTCCTCCTTCCTCAGCGGCGGTGACAGTCCCTCTCATCGAGCACGGCGCCGATCTCTCGGAACCTGTGGGGGATCCCTCCAGGCGCAAGTATACCTCCGCTCCTTCCCCGACGGGACGGAGGCGGTCAGACGCGGGCGAGGATCGGGCGCATTATCTACATGGGGTCTGACTCGACGAATCCGGAGGCGATCCAGCGTAACCGGCCGCTGAGCGCGAGCGGAGCCCAGGTCAGTGACAGATTGACAGCACATTGACAGCTCGTGGCCGGGGTGGTTACATTACCCGCCATGAAGGTGAGCATTGGCTGGACCCCCGACCAGATGCGGGAGATCCTTGCCGCACTCGATGCAGGAGCCGAACCTCAGCTCGACTCCCGGATCGCGTCCACGATACGGGGCGTGGGCGAGCGGAGCCCGCTCGCTGGCGAGGCAGATCCCTACTGGATCGAGCTGAGCCTCCAGGACGGTCAGGTCCTCAAACGCTGGTGCGACGCACGGCGTGAACACGCAACGGAGCACCAACCGAACGCGCTCTGGACGCGCATCGTCGCCAAGGTCAATGAGGCGGTACAGTTCGCTGCCCCCGCCAAGCTGGATCGGCAGGAGCCGTAGAACCCGCGTCCACTGTCTGACCTCGTAAGAATCCTGTCTCTTCCCATACCCGTCGACTCCCCGGTGCGGACCCACTGGCACCCGCAGCGCGAGGGGTGCTTCCCATTCGTCATCGCGGGCTCGAAGTGGGATTTTCCGCGTAGGCGCCAGAGCGGCCCAGGCGATGCTGCGGGCCTCCAGCCATCGGGAAGACTCAGACGTCATGGCCCAGCTCGCCGAGCCACTGGCGGTGGCGGGACTGCCGTTGCCACAGTCGCGTTGTACTCCCAGAGGATCTGGCGAGAATGAGGTTGCCGAAGGCCAGGCGCATGACCTTGAGAGAGGGCGTCGGCGCGCCCACAATTACGGCTCCACCAGGAAGCAACCGTGGGACTACGCATCAGCGAACTTCACGGCAAGCTCGCTCACCGGGCTTTCATTTATAGAAGAAGGCGGACATCGAGCGGCAGCTGTGTCCGTGATATGTCCGTATAGACCTGCTAAGAACTGCTCAGAAGCGAGAGGGGACCGGAGCCCCACTTGCCGAGAAATCAGGAAGTTGCAGACCTCGGTCCCTCGTCTGACTGCTGCTTCTTTCTATACGGGATGACGAGAGTGAATTCCCCCCTGACCGGCCTGGACGCGAATCGCGAGCGGAGCGTAGATAACATAAAGCCCGTTCTCAGTCATGGCGCCCCGCGGCCCAGGCTCTTCCCTTCTTGTCACAGCTCTTCCCCTTGTCACAGTCGTCGGCTATGCTGCGGCGCTCCGGGGGCTGGCTCGGGCGCTCGTCGTCGAGGACGCGCTCCGGGCTGCTGAGGCCATCGTGGTCGTGGCCGGCGGCATCCCCTCCCGCGAGAAAACGGCCGCGTCCCTCTACCGGAGGGCCTGGTGCCCCGCGTCGTGGTGTCCAACCAGCGGACCCCCGGGCGGGTGCGCGAGCTCATGAGCCTCGGCATCCGTGCCCACGACATCCAGGCCGAGGCGCGGCTCGTGCTCGAACGCCACGGCGTGCCGTCCGAAGCCCTGGTGCTCCTGCCCGAGCCTGTCGATTTCACGGAAGCCGAGCTGCGTCTCGTCGGCCTGGCCGCGCAGGCGCGGGGCTGGCGGCGCGTCATCCTCGTCACCTCCCCTCAGCACTCCCGCTGCGTGAAGCTGGTCTGGCAGCGGGGAGCGGGCCTGGGAATTGAGGGGCTGGTCGTGCTCGCGCAGGAGGAGGACTTCCTGGTAGACGGCTGGTGGCTCAAGCGCCGCCAGGCCGAGGCGGTGCTGCACGAGTACCTCGGGCTGGCGGCGATCTATCTCAACATCTCGAGATTCCTCAACTAACCTGAATTATTCATGAGCCAGGACACCGAGCTCGGGCGGGTGGCGTGCTCGTGAATCATCAAGGCTAGGCCGACAGCGCCTTCTTCGCGGCGTCGAGAGCCGCGTCGTAATTCGGCTCGGTCGTGATCTCCTTGACGTACTCGGCGTGGGCGACCTTGCCGTCTTTGCCCACGACGAAGACCGCGCGGGCCGTGAGCCCGGCGAGCGGCCCGTCCTTGATCAGCACGCCGTAGTTCTGCCCGAAGGACTGCCCGCGGAAGTCGGACAGCGTCTTGACATTGGTCACGCCGGCCACCCCGCACCATCGCTTCTGCGCGAAGGGCAGGTCCATGCTGACCGTCCAGACCTCCACGCCGCCCAGATTGCCCGCCGCCTCATTGAACTTCCTCGTCTCCATGTCGCATACGGGCGTGTCGAGCGATGGGACCGCGGAGAGGATGACGACCTTGCCGCGGGCCTGATCAAGCTTGACGGATTGGAGCTCGATGTCCACGGCGGCGAAGTCGGGCGCTGGCTGGCCTGCCTTGATCTCCGGACCCAGCAGCGTGACTGGGTTGCTCTTGAAATTGACCGCGGCTGCGCGCTCCTGCGCCATGGTGCCTCCTTGGTGAGTGAGCCAGTTGACGTGGGTGCCGGCTGCTGCCGGGCCCCTACGATACCGCAGCCCGGCCCGCCGCGCGACCTAGAAGCCCGGCGCGGGCTAGGAGGCGCATAGCCAACATGGACCTGGCCCGGGGGAGGTTCACTTTGCTGGCAGCGAACCCAGCGCCGACGGCCAGTCGAGAAGGGGCGTGATCCTTAGCGGACCGCGGGAAGGCCGGAGAACTTTGAACGAGAAGGGGCCGTCTGCTGGCGTCGTCGTGGTGACCGGGGCCGGGCGCGGCATCGGTCGAGCCACAGCCGAGGCGTTCGCAGCCGAAGGCTACACGGTCATGGTCGCCGAGCTGCGTCCCGAGTTGGGCCGCCGCACTGAGCGGGCGCTCGTAAAGTCGGGTGGACCGCGGCCAGCCGTTCATGTTCCCCCTCGGCCGGGGCCGGGTCATCACAGGATGGGATGAGGGCGTGGCCACCATGAAGGTGGGCGGAAGGCGCAAGCTGATCATCCCTGCCCACCTGGCCAATGGAGACCGTGGGGCTGGCAAGGTGATTCCGCCCGGGGCCACCCTGATCTTCGAGGTGGAGTTATTGGGGATCAATCCCGCTTGATCTGATTGCCCGACGGGGACGCGTCAAAGAGTCTTGTCGGTATATCTCCCGGCCGCCCTCGCGGCTCCCACAGCCGCCGCGAAGCCATGGCGAGGCGTGGCGCACGGGTGCTCGGGAGGGCCGGTCCACAATTAAGCCTAGAGAGAGGTGCGCGAATGAGCAGTCTGGCGAGTGAAAAGTGCGTCGCCTGCCGCCGCGATGCCCCGCGGGTGACCGCGGCGGAGATAGAAGAACTCAGGCCGCAGGTTCCTGACTGGGAACTGGTGGAGCGGGATGGCATTCCTCGGTTGGAGCGGATGCTCAGATTCGCCAACTTTGCTGAGGCCCTCGCCTTCACCAACCGCGTCGGCGTCCTCGCCGAAGCGGAAGGCCATCATCCCGCTCTGCTCACCGAATGGGGCCGGGTGACGGTGACCTGGTGGACCCATAAGATCCACGGGCTCCACCGCAATGACTTCGTCATGGCTGCGAAGACCGATTCACTGGGTGGGGGCTGAGGGGCGCGAGCAGTCGCCCGGTCTCGACGATTATTGATCTTTCGATAAACAATGGATACATTCGCAAATAAGTTATACACTATGGAGTATGAGACCTCATGGAACGCACCAGCAGTTGGAAACGCGAAGACGTCGCGCCATTGTAATGCTGCAAGCGGGCAAACCATACCGAACGGTCGCCGCCACGCTGAGTGCCAGTTTAAGTTCGGTCGTTCGCTGGCATCAAACGTACCAGAAGCGAGGCCTGCGCGGGTTGCGGCCAAAGCTGAACGCAGGACGACCGTGCCGCTTGTCCGAGGCGCAGAAAGAACAGCTGAAGCGGATTCTGCTGAAAGGATCGCAGGCCGCTGGCTATTCCACCGATCTCTGGACGTTGAAACGGGTCGCGGAAGTGATCCACAAACGTTTCGGGATTCGCTACCGGTCCACTCACGTCTGGCATGTGATGTCTGCGGGATTAAAGTGGAGCTGGCAGAAACCCGAACGGCGAGCGATCCAGCGGGACGAAGAGGCGATTGCGCGCTGGAAGAAGACGACCTGGCCGCGGATAAAAAAAAGCCCAAGCGCGGCACGCTCACCTGGTCTTCCTCGATGAAAGCGGCTTCCTGCTTATCCCCAATGTGGCCAAGACTTGGGCGCCGGTCGGCAAGACCCCTTTGCTCTGGCACAGCTACAAGCGGGACAGGATCTCGGCGATTTCGGGAGTCACCGTCTCTCCCTCCCGCCGTCGCCTGGGACTTTATATCCAGTTCCACACGACCAACATCGCCGGCCAGGAAGTCCTTGCGTTCCTGCGGCACCTCCTGCGTCACTTGCGCGGCAACGTGGAACTCCTTTGGGATGGAGGCTCCATCCACCGAAGAAAAGACGTTCAAGCGTTTCTGGCTCATCAGAAACGGCTCCGTGCCCATCGCTTCCCGGGATACGCGCCGCAGCTTAATCCGGATGAATTCGTCTGGACCAAGGCCAAGCATGACTTGTCCAACAGCTCGCCAAAGGACATCCACGAGTTGGGAACGACGCTGCGCCGCTCCATCCGCCGCATCAAAAGCTCCCAGCGACTTCTGTGGTCGTGCATCGAGGCCTCTGAGCTGCCTTGGACGTGATGCCGGATGTATCCATTATTTATCAAAATGTCAATATGACGACCGGCATCACACGCGTGGACACACGCACGGGCGACGAAGGGACCACCGCATTGGTCGGCGGCAAGCGCGTGCCGAAAGATTGGCCGCGGATCGCTGCGACGGCTCGATCGGGGGGACGAGCGTGGAGACTACCCCTGGGGAGATCCGTCGCGTCGAGAATCGAGAGGTCCACATCTCCGGGGCAGGCCGGCACAAGAGCGTCTCCACGGACATGTGTCTCCTGGCGGACCGGGATCTGCTCATTGACACGCTGTGGGCCGCGTGCTCGTGTGAAACCTGGTGGCGAGGCGGCGTCCGCTGAAGCTCGAGGTGGCTCACCGTCGCGAGGTCCTGGCCGGCGTGTCCCTGTCCCTCAGCGGGCCGTTCCGGTTGCAGGGGAAGCAGGTCCTCAACGGGCTCCAACTGTGGGCCGATTACGTCACCGGAGCGGGAGGACTTCCGCTGGGGCTCGCAGGGTCTCGCCGCCAGCTCCGATTGCTCATCCTCGATGACAGGAGCAGAACGAGCCTCGCGAAAGAGAACGTCCTGCGCTTTCTGACCCAGGATCATGTGGATCTCCTCATCGGCCCCTATTCGAGTGGCCTGACGCTGGCCGTCGCGCCCCTCACTGAGGCCCACGGAAAGATTCTCTGGAACCATGGCGGAGCCTCGGATGCGATCTTCCAGGGGAGCTGGCGGTATCTGGCGAGCGTGCCCAGCCCGGCCAGCGACTATCTCAAGGCTCTCCCGCTCCTGGTGAGGAGTCAGGATCCCTCGATCGCGCGGATGAGCGTGGTCTACGGAAAGACCGGATCCTTTGCCGCCTATGTGGCCAGAGGCGTGGCGGATGGGGCCAAGGCCGCCGGGTTCGACATGATCCGGTTGATCCCCTTCGACTCGCCGATCCGGGACGTCCGCGCATTGCTCCAGGAGGCCCTCGCAGTAGAACCCGATCTCCTCGTCGGGGCCGGAAGCTTTCAAGATGATGTGGTGATCGTCAGGCATCTGGACCTCGCGAGCCGCGTCAAGACCCTGGCGTTCGTCGGGGCGGGGCTCGAGGCCTTCTATGGGGAAGTCGGGGCTCTGGCCGAAGGAGTGATTGGACCCAGCCAGTGGGAGCCGGCAGCCGATGACGGGCCCCTCACGGGGCCCAACTCCGAATGGTTCTGCTCTGCGTTTCACACGAGATTTCACCAGAGGCCGGAGTACCCCGCCGCCCAGGCCTTCGCGATCGGGATTGTGGTCGGAGAGTGCCTTCGGGGGGCAGGAAGCTTGGAAGATGAGCCACTCCTCAGGGTGGCCCACACCCTGGAGACGACGACCCTCTACGGAGGGTTTCGGCTGGACCGGTTGACCGCGCGCCAGATCGGCCACCGCGTGCTCCTCGTTCAGTGGCGGGGAGGCCGGAAGGTGGTGATCTCTCGGTAGGGGACAAAACGTTCTGTCAGGGGACGAAACGCCGACCCCCGCGCGTTCTCCCTCGCCACTCCCCCCTGCGAGGCAGTCCGGCTCTACGCGAATCTTCCTCGTGAACATAAGACGTTACGCCACGGCCTCGCCGACCCTCTGACCGGGATGGTCGTGGCATGCTCATTGCTCTGCTGTGGGGGGCAGAGGCAACGATGCACAACATCCTGATCTGCTCGGCTAACGAGGACCTGCTGACGGCGCTGCGCGCCGCGTCGGGCGGGGGAGACGTCCATTTGACGGTGTGCCGCCGGGGGATGGAAGCGGTGCGGGCCCTGATGGCGCTCTCGTTCGATCGCCTGATCCTGGATCTCGAGACCCCCGGGCTCGACGCCCTCTTCCTGGTCTCCATTGCGAGACGGATCGACCCGCGCCTGCCCGTCGTGGCCATCTCCAGTCGCCCGGTGATCGAGGGCCGAGCGGTCCAGCAAAAGGGGGTCGCATTCCATCTGGTGCCCCCCACCGCGAACCATGAAATCGCGCAGATGATCGCGCTCGGCGTCGAACAGGGAGAAGAGGCGGAGCTGCTCCTATGATCCCGCTCTCCTGCCCCCGCGACGGTTCCCCGCTCCGCCTGGATATTGAGCATCTGCGGCGCGTGGCCAGTACGAACCATCCGGAGGCCTTCCCGATCATGTGGCGGTGCGTGGCGAGTGCCCATACCGTCATGGATCGTGAGCCTGATCGGGTCGTGACGCGCCATTGCGACTCGTATCGGAACAACGGCGTGAAAGGCGGGACAGTGATTCGCGCCAAGCGGGTCAGCAGATCGGGTAGAGGGAAGGGACGTATCGATGCGTGTCATTGACCAGGGAGCCCAGACAGAAACGATCACCGAGCAAGCGGTCTTGAGCGCGCTGGCGACGATCCAGGACCCGGATCTCCGGCGCGATATCGTGTCGCTCGGCTTCGTCAAGGGCGTCAGGATCGACGGCGGGACCGTCGCCTTCACGATCGAGCTGACGACGCCCGCCTGCCCGGTGCGCGACCAGATGAAGGAGCAGGCGCACCGCGCCGTGCTCTCGCTGCCGGGCGTCAGGGCGGTTGATCTCACGATGACCTCGCAGGTGCGGGTCACCAGGTCGGAGCAGAAGGACAAGCTCCTGCCGCTGGTCAAGAACATCGTGCCCATCGCCAGCGGCAAGGGCGGCGTCGGCAAGTCGACCGTGAGCGCGAACCTCGCCGTCGCGCTGGCGAAGCTCGGCGCCCGGGTGGGGTTGATGGATGCCGACGTCTACGGGCCCACCATCCCGACCCTCATGGGGGCCGGCCCCGCGCCCGCCCAGCGAACCCCCGCGGTCTCCTACGGCGTGAAGATCATGTCGATGGGCTTCTTCGTGCCCAAGGGCGAGGCGACCATCTGGCGGGGGCCGATGCTCTCCAAGGTGGTGGACCAGTTCCTCGGCGGCGTCGAGTGGGGCGAGCTCGATTATCTGCTGGTCGATCTGCCGCCGGGCACCGGGGATGTCCAGTTGAGCCTCTGCCAAAAGATCCCCCTCACCGGCGCGGTCATCGTGTCGACCCCGCAAGATGTCGCCTTCAACGTGGCGGAGAAGGCCATCCTCATGTTCAACAAGCTCCGCACGCCGGTGCTGGGACTGGTCGAGAACATGAGCGGCTTCGAGTGCCGGCATTGCGGCCAGCGTGAAGAGATCTTCGGCAGCGGTGGGGCCCGACGCTATGCGATGGTGAACAACATCCCCTTCCTCGGTGAGATCCCGCTCGCGACGGAGATCCGGACCACCTCCGACGAGGGGCGCCCCATCGTCCAGTCGATGCCGGATTCGCCGAGTGCCCACGCCTTCGTCCAGGTCGCCGAGAATCTCGCGGCGGCGGTGAGCACGCTCCAGCTGGGCGGCGGCGTGGCGAATGAGCGCCCGGAGCCCGCGGAGATCACCCAGCCGTTGCCGACCGAGGTCCGCATTCGCTGGAAGGACGGGCACGACAGCCTCTACACCGGCTACGCGCTCCGCCTCGGCTGTGGCTGTGCCCAGTGCGTCGATGAGCTGTCCGGCAAGAAGCGGCTCCGCGAGGAGTCGATCAGCCGGGATGTCCGTCCGCTCGCCATTGAGCCGGTGGGCCGGTATGCCCTCCGCTTCCGGTGGAGCGACGGGCACTCGACGGGCATCTACCCCTTCGAGCATTTGCGCGCACTCTGCCCCTGCCCGAGCTGTGCGGGCGTCGGGCGGAGTGCTCGGGAACGAGCAGGGGCCGGTCAACACGCCTGAGGTGTGTGGGCACCTAACAAGGAGACGCGATGAGCACGGCCACGAACACGATCGAGGCGCTCGCCAACCGCGAGTACAAGTACGGCTTCGTGACGGAGATCGAATCAGATGTCGCTCCGCGGGGGCTGAATGAGGACATCATCCGCCTGATCTCCGCCAAGAAGGACGAGCCGGACTGGATGCTCGAGTGGCGGCTCAAGGCCTACCGGCACTGGGCGACCCTGGAAAAGTCGGAGGCGGAGCCGAAGTGGGCCAACGTCCACTATCCGCCGATCGACTACCAGGACATGATCTACTACTCGGCCCCGAAGCAGAAGCCCAAGGCACCAGGCAGCCTCGACGAGGTGGACCAGGAGCTCCTGGCGACCTTCGAGAAGCTGGGCATCCCCCTGGCGGAGCAAAAGCGCCTCGCCGGTGTCGCCGTCGATGCGGTGTTCGACAGCGTCTCGGTGGCCACCACGTTCAAGGAAAAGCTGGCCGAGCTGGGGATCATCTTCTGCTCCTTCTCCGAGGCCGTCCAGAACCATCCGGAGCTGGTCCAGAAGTATCTCGGCTCGGTGGTCCCCCACAGCGACAACTTCTTCGCGGCGCTCAATGCCGCCGTCTTCAGCGACGGCTCGTTCTGCTATATCCCGAAGGGCGTGCGCTGCCCGATGGAGCTGTCGACCTACTTCCGCATCAACGCCGCCGACACCGGCCAGTTCGAGCGGACCCTCATCATCGCCGACGAGGGGAGCTACGTGAGCTACCTGGAAGGATGCACCGCGCCGATGCGGGACAAGAATCAGCTGCATGCGGCGGTCGTGGAGCTGATCGCGCTCGACAACGCCCAGATCAAGTACTCGACGATCCAGAACTGGTATCCGGGGAACAAGGAAGGGAAGGGCGGCATCTACAACTTTGTCACCAAGCGCGGCAAGTGCCTCGGGAAGAACTCCAAGATCTCCTGGACGCAGGTCGAGACGGGATCCGCCATCACCTGGAAGTACCCGAGCTGCATCCTCCAGGGCGAGAACTCGATCGGCGAGTTCTACTCGGTGGCGCTCACCAACAACTACCAGCAGGCGGATACCGGCACCAAGATGATCCACATCGGGAAGAACACCCGGAGCACCATCATCTCGAAGGGGATCTCCGCAGGGCACGGCCAGAACACGTACCGCGGGCTGGTGAAGATCATGAAGGGCGCGACCGGAGCCCGAAACTACTCGCAGTGCGACTCGTTGCTCCTGGGCGACCAGTGCGGCGCGCACACCTTCCCCTACCTCGAGGTGATGAACCACTCCTCGCAGGTCGAGCACGAGGCCTCCACCTCGAAGATCAGCGAGGATCAGCTCTTCTACTGCCGGCAGCGGGGGATTTCGGCGGAGGATGCGGTCAACCTGATCGTCAACGGCTTCTGCAAGCAGGTCTTTCGCGAGCTGCCGATGGAGTTTGCCGTGGAAGCCCAGAAGCTCTTGGGCGTGAGTCTCGAAGGCAGCGTTGGCTAGGACGCTCAGGGTCCGGGAGGAAGGCTGAATGCTGGAGATACGCAACCTGCACGCGAAGGCCGGCAACAACGGGATCCTGCGGGGCGTCGACCTCACGGTGAACGCCGGCGAGGTCCACGCCGTCATGGGCCCGAACGGCTCGGGCAAGAGCACCCTGGCCCAGGTCCTGGCCGGCCGGGCGGACTACGAGGTCACGGCGGGCGAGGTGATCTATGAGGGAAAGGACCTGCTGACGATGTCACCTGAGGATCGGGCTCGGGAGGGCATCTTTCTGTGCTTCCAGTACCCCGTCGAGATCCCCGGGGTGAGCACGACCTACTTTCTCAAGGCCGGGCTCAACGCCATCCGGAAGCACCGCGGCCTCGAGGAGCTGGATGCCGTCGACTTCCTGGCGTTGATCAAGGAGAAGATGAAAATCCTGGCGATGGATCAGAGCCTGCTCAACCGCCCGATCAACGAGGGGTTCTCGGGCGGCGAGAAGAAGCGCAACGAGATCTTCCAGATGGCGGTGCTGGAGCCGACGCTCGCCGTCCTGGACGAGACCGACTCGGGCCTCGACATCGATGCCCTGAAGATCGTGGCCAACGGCGTCAACGCGCTCCGGAGCCCGGACCGCGCCATGCTCGTGATCACCCATTACCAGCGGTTGCTGAACTACGTCGTCCCGGACTACGTCCACGTGCTCGTTGACGGTCGAATCGTGAAGTCGGGTGGGCGGGCGCTGGCCCTGGACCTCGAAGCGAAGGGCTACGACTGGGTCAAGGCCGAAGCCGAGATGGCGCAGCCGACGAGCGCGTGGACGGGAAGGCCGTCGCGATGATTCACGTTGCGCAAGAACTGGCCGGGTATCTCTCGGACTTTGAGCAGTTCGAGAAGGACGGCGCGACAGGAGCAGCATCCTGGGTCCACCAGCTCCGCAAAGCGGCGATCGCCCGCTTCGCAGAGCTGGGATTCCCCACCACGCGGCACGAGGAATGGAAGTACACCGCCGTGGCTCCGATCGCGGAGGTCCCCTTCACGCGGGTTGGCCATGAGGGGCCCGCGCTCCTGTCCTGGGCCCTCGAGCACCTCAGCTTCGGGCTCTCGGAGGGCGCCCGACTCGTGTTCGTAAACGGTCACTACTCGCGGGAGTTCTCGTCGCTCCGGGCGCTTCCCGGTGGCGTCAGGGTGGGGAGCCTGGCGGCCGCCCTCACCGCCGATTCGGAAGGGATCAAGCCGCACCTGGCCCGCTATGCCGGCTACGAGGACCACGCGTTCGTGGCGCTCAATACGGCCTTCATCGAGGACGGGGCATTCCTCTACGTCTCGGCCGGCGAGGTCGTCGGGGAGCCGATTCACCTGCTGTTCATCTCGACGGCGCCGGGGACGGCTTCCGCGTCGTACCCCCGGAATCTGATCGTGGCGGGAAACAACAGCCAGGTGACGATCGTCGAGACGTACGTCGGGACCGAGAAGGCCGTCTATTTCACCAACGCGGTGACCGAAATCGTCGTTGGCGAGAACGCCGTCCTGGACCACTACAAGCTGCAGCGAGAGAGCGAGGAGGCTTTCCACGTCGCCACCCTGCAGGTTCATCAGGCCCGCAGCAGCACCTTTGCGTCGCATTCCATCGCGCTGGGCGGCGCCCTCGTCCGGAACGACGTGAACGTGGTCCTTGACGGAGAGGGCAGCGAGTGCACCCTCAACGGCCTCTACATGGCGACCGGCCAGCAGCACGTGGATCACCACACGCGGATCGACCATGCCCGGCCGCACGGCCTGAGCCGCCAGCTCTACAAGGGCGTCCTCGGCGGCAAGGCGCGCGGGGTGTTCGACGGGAAGATCGTCGTGCACCCGGCGGCGCCGAAGACCGATGCCAGACAGACCAACAAGAACCTACTGCTCTCCGGCGACGCCCTGATCGACACCAAGCCGCAGCTCGAGATCAACAACAACGACGTGAAGTGCACCCATGGGTCGACGATCGGCCGGCTCGACGAGAATTCGATCTTCTACCTGCGCTCCCGCGGCATCGGCCTGGAGGCGGCCCGCAGCCTCCTGACCTACGCCTTTGCGAGCGAGATCATCAACGGGATCAAGGTCGAGCCGCTCCGCGCCAAGCTGGACAATCTGGTGGCGACACGACTCCAGAATGGCCTGCCGATGGAGGCTACGCCATGAGAGCAACCCCTGAACTGAACCTGCCCGTGCCGGGGCCCGACGCGCACCCGGCCTTTGACGTGGGCAGAATCCGGGCCGACTTTCCCCTGCTGCGGCAGCAGATCCACGGCAAACCGCTCGTCTATCTCGACAACGCGGCGACGAGCCAGAAGCCGCAGGCCGTGATCGAGACGCTCACCCGGTACTACGCCGAGGAAAACTCGAACGTCCATCGCGGGGTCCACCTCCTGAGCGAACGGGCCACGGAGGCCTATGAGGCCGGGCGCGCCACTGTCCAGCGGTTTCTGAACGCCGCGGACACGCGCGAGATCATCTTTGTGCGGGGCGCCACCGAGGGGATCAACCTCGTCGCCCAGAGCTACGGGCGGGCGTCCATCAAGCCGGGCGATGAAATCATCATCTCCTGGATGGAGCACCACTCGAACATCGTCCCCTGGCAGATGCTCTGCGAGGACAAGGGCGCGGTGTTGCGCGTCGTTCCGATCAACGACGATGGCGAGGTGCTCCTCGACGAATACGCGCGGCTGCTGAACCCGCGAACGAAGTTCGTCGCGCTGGTGCACGTGTCGAATGCCCTCGGCACGATCAACCCGGTCAAACAGATGATCGAGATGGCCCATCGCCAGAGGGTTCCCGTGCTCCTCGATGGGGCGCAGGCGGTGGCTCACCTCCCGGTGGACGTCCAGGAGCTCGACTGCGATTTCTATGTGTTCTCGGGCCACAAAGTGCTGGGCCCCACCGGCATCGGCATCCTGTACGGCAAGACCGACTTCCTCGAGGGCATGCCCCCGTACCAGGGCGGCGGCGACATGATCCTCTCGGTCACCTTCGAGAAGACCCGCTACAACACGCTGCCGTACAAGTTCGAGGCGGGGACGCCCCACATCGCCGGCGTGGTCGGGCTCGGCGCGGCGCTCGACTATCTGCGGGGCATCGGACTCGACCGGATCGCCGCGTACGAGCAGGCGCTGCTCGCGTATGGGACCGACGTGCTGTCGGCCATCCCGGGCCTGCGCCTCATCGGGACGGCCAAGGAGAAGGCCGGCGTCCTGTCGTTCGCGCTCGAGGGTATCCACGCCCACGACATCGGCACGATCCTGGATCAGGAGGGGATCGCGATCCGCGCGGGCCATCACTGCGCGATGCCTGTGATGCAGCGGTTCGGTGTGCCTGCCACCGCGCGCGCGTCGCTGGCCTTTTACAACACGCGAGGAGAACTCGACGCGCTCGGCCGGGCGATCCGCAAGGCCATCGAACTGTTCAGCTGATGTCTGATCTTCGCGAACTCTACCAGGAGGTCATCCTCGACCACAATCGGAGACCGCGCAACTTCCAGAAGCTGGAGGGGGCGAATCGGACGGCGGAAGGCTACAACCCGCTGTGCGGCGACCAGATCACCGTCTACCTGCGCCTGGAGGATGGCGTGGTCCGAGGCGTGAGTTTTGAAGGCTCGGGCTGCGCGATCTCGAAGGCCTCGGCGTCGATGATGACGGCGGCGTTGAAGGGAAAGACCGCGGCGGAGGCTGCGACGCTGTTCAAGGCCTTCCACGCCATGGTCACCGCAGATCTCGGCGCGACATTCGATCCCCTTGAACTTGGAAAGCTCGCCGCCTTCGCCGGCGTGCACGAGTTTCCCATTCGAGTCAAATGCGCCACCCTGCCGTGGCACACCCTGCGTGCCGCGCTTGAGGGCGGGCAGGAGACCGTTTCGACGGAGTAGACGATGGACACCACGCCCGTGAACCCCGTTGTGATCGAGGCCAAGGTCGTCGAGGCCCTGCAGACGGTCTTTGACCCGGAGATCCCCGTCAACATCTGGGAAGTCGGACTGATCTACGAGATCAAGGTGGACCCCTCAGGCGCCGTCGGAGTCCGGATGACCCTCACCTCGCCCAACTGCCCGTCCGCGGCGGAGTTGCCGGTGGAAGTGGAGACCAAGGTGAAGGCTGTTCCCGGCGTGACGGCGGCCAAGGTCGACGTCGTCTTCGATCCACCCTGGTGTACGGACATGATGTCCGAAGCAGCCAAGCTCACGCTGGGCATGATGTGAGTGGCGTTAGGAAGGAGCTCGACGTGAGCGTCGACACCCGTGGGGCGCCTCTGCTCCACATGACGCAGGCAGCGGCTGGCGTCACAGAGAGCACGGTCTTGTCCGCCATCGGCCACACGCCGCTCATGCGGCTCGCCACCATCCCGCGGGACCTCTCGGGAGTCGAGATCTACGCCAAGGCGGAATGGCTGAACCCAGGAGGGTCGGTCAAGGACCGGCCGGCCCTGAACATGGTGCTCGCCGGGGAGCGAAGCGGCGCCCTGCGGTCGGGGAAGATCATCCTGGATGCCACGAGCGGGAACACCGGGATCGCCCTCGCCATGATCGGGGCCGCCCGGCGCTACCGGGTACGGCTCTGCCTGCCGGCGAATGCCAGTGAGGAGCGGGAGAAGATCCTGGCCGCGTACGGGGCCGACCTGGTCCTGACCGACCCCTTGGAGATGACGGACGGCGCCATCCGAAAGGCCAGGGCGCTCGCCGCCGCCGATCCCGAGCGCTACTTCTATGCGGATCAGTACAACAATCCAGCGAACTGGCAGGCCCATTACGAGACGACGGCGCCCGAGATCTGGGGCCAGACCGGGGGTCGGGTCACCCACTTCGTCGCCGGCGTGGGCACAGGCGGGACCTTCGTCGGCACCGCCCGGCGGCTGATCGAGTTCAACCCCTCGGTCCGGCTGATCGAGTTCCAGCCCGATAGGCCGCTACACGGGATCGAGGGCTTGAAGCATATGCCGAGCAGCCTCGTGCCCGGAATCTATGATCCCACGCTCGCCAACGAGAGCCTCGCGATCGCCACCGAAGACGCCTACGAGATGGCCGTGCGACTCGCCCGCGAGGAAGGGCTCTTCGTCGGGATCTCGTCGGGGGCGGCCATGGCCGCGGCGCTCACCGTGGCCCGGCGGGTTCGTGAGGGCGTCATCGTCACCGTCTTCCCCGATGGCGGAGGGAAATATCTGGGCGCCGACATCTTCAGGGGAAAGCCAGATGAATGAGATCACCCCGCAGGAACTCAAAGCCCGGCTTGACCGGCGCGATCCCGTCGTCCTCCTGGACGTCCGACAGGACTGGGAGACGAAGCTCTGCCGGCTGGAGAACGCGGTCCACATCCCGATCGAGGAGATCGAGCACCGGACCGAGGAGCTGAACCCCGAGGATGAGGTCGTGGTGTACTGCCACGTGGGCCAGCGTAGCGCGGCCGTCGCCGAGTACCTGGCTCAGCTCGGCTTCAAGAACGCGAAGAACCTGCTGGGCGGCCTGGACTACTGGGCGCAGAGCGTGGATCCCGCCATGACGAGATATTGATGGCCGCTTTGATCCGGCGGGTCGACGGGACGGATGCTGACGTACGAGTGCCGCTCAACTGGCCGCCGATCGAGGCACGTGAAGGCGGCAGCCACGGTTCGCCCGAGCGGGTCGCCGGCGCTCCCTTCCGCGTCCTGGCCGTCCTCTACTTGCGGCGCCATCCCGACCTGTCCCGAGGGGCGCTCGCCCGGGAACTGAGCCGGGGACTGGCCTCCGGCGGGATCCATTATGACCTCGGGACACTCAGACGGCAGCTGAGTGGGGTCGTCTCAACCGTTCCGCCGGAAGTCGAAACTGCGATGCGACAGATCCTGCGGGAACGAGACGGCCTCGCCCGGGAGGAGGAGCTGGAGGGCGCTCTTGCGGCTTCGGGAATCGAGATCCCGCCTAGGGACCACGCATCCGCCTATGTCACGGTGGAGCGCATTCTCCCCATGGTACGGCTCTGGCTTCATCTGAACCCGGGACGGTCGAAGCGCTTCCTGGCCTCTCGCCTCGCGAACGATCTCGGTCGCAAAGGTAGCCGCTCCACGATCGATTCGCTCCAAAGCGTACTGGCAGGAAGAAAGCGCCTCGTTCGACGGGCCGTGCACCGCGTGCTGCTCGCATGTCTTGCGGAGCTGGGCGTGACCTCCGAGGAGGAGGCGAGCCGCCGTGCTCGAGAACTGCAACAGGACATCCAGCGCTCTTTGAGATGGCGGTCCTTCGTCGACGCATCCAGGTTCCGCCAGCTCTGCCGGCTTTGGCAGGTCCGCCGTCACGAGCCGTCAACGAGACGCTTGGCAGTCTTGCTGAAGGAACGGCTTTCGGGATGGGGGCTTTCAGCCAACATCACGCACCTTCAGGAGATTATCAACGACGACCGCGGGCGTGTCCGGTACGCCGTTCTAGAGGCGATGGAAGAAGTCCTGCGCGAGCAGATCCGTAACGCGCGGAACGTTGGGAGGCCGCTTCTGACGGCGACGGCACGCGAGCAGGTCGAGGCAGACCTGAGGTGGGTACCGGCGCGGCCGGCCACGGCCATGGCGCGCCGGTGGCTCGCCGCGCACCCCGGCGTCAGCCCGCGTCAGCTGGCTATGCGCGCCTTCGAGAGCCTAGCCCGCATGGGATACTCCTCAAGCCTCAACACGCTCCAACTGATCCTTGGGGGCCGGCGGAAGAAGACACGCGGGTTCGTGCATCGCGCGCTCCGTGAGCTGTCGGACGGTTCGGCAGCTCGATCTCCGTCCAGCGGCGAGAGGAGACGCGAGCTCGGAAGGCCCGTCCGGGGCGGCGCCACGTCCGACGGTAAGTCATCGCTCACGTGGGGAGAGTTTCTGCGCCAGGTGCGCGAGTACCTGCCGTCGGCCCGCTCACCGCATCTGGTTCCCGTGCTTGCGGTGCGAGCGGAGCGCCTCTACGGCATTCCAAGAGCGAAGGCGGAAGCCCGCATTCTGAGGACAGACGTGGTCGCAAAGGCGCAAACACGGTGCGAGGCCGCTCGGCGTCATCAACAGGCTGCCAGTTGAGCGGATCGTGCCGGAAGGCAACGGCCGGCTGGGATGGAACGATGACGAGATCACGAGCAGTTGGATCGGGCAAGCGTGAGGGACCGAGTCATCGGCGCTTGAAGAAAGGGCGGAGCGGAGGAGGGGGATCACCATGGCGTACGTGATCGTCGAGCCGTGCATCGACGTCAAGGACAAGGCCTGCGTCGAGGTCTGCCCAGTGGACTGCATCTACGAGGGGCCGAGCCAGCTCTTCATCCACCCCGACGAGTGCATCGACTGTGGCGCGTGTGAGCCGGTCTGCCCCGTGAAGGCGATCTTCACCGAGGACGAGACGCCGGGGCAGTGGAGACACTTCATCGCGCTGAACAAGCAGTTCTTCGTGGACAACCCCGGGGTCCAGGCTTGCACCACAAGGAACTGATTCCTGCGAACCTCGGATGAGCAGTCAGGGCACGGGTGGTCGCAGTTGAACCGAACGACAGGGAGGAGGAACGATCGATGCCCAATTTCCTGAAGGTGGCCACGACCAATGAGTTGGAAGACCAGCAGGGCAAGCTGGTCGAAGTGGACGGCCAGAAGATCGCCCTCTTTCGGCTGGGGGAAGCGTTCTACGCGCTGAGTGACACCTGCACGCATCGAGGAGGGCCACTGTCCGAAGGGACGGTTGAGGGAACCGAAGTGACTTGTCCCTGGCACGGGGCGAGGTTCGACGTCAAGACCGGGGCCGTCCTGGGGCCGCCGGCGGGACGAGAGGTCAAGAGCTACCCGGTGCAGGTCACCGGCGCCGACGTCGAGATCGAGGTGTGAAGCAGCGCGTCCACGAACCGCTCGCCGAGACGCTGCGGGGGCCGGGCGCGATCCTGCTCGTCTCCTGCTACGAGCTTGGCCACCAGCCGCTCGCCCTCGCCTGGCCGCTCGGATTTCTGGAGCGCGCGGGGTTCACCCCGGAGGTGCTGGACATCGCCGTCGAGCGCTTCGATCGGGACAAGGCGGCCCGAGCGCGCTTCGTCGGGATCTCGGTCCCGATGCACACGGCATTGCGGCTCGGCGTCCGCGTGGCCGAAGAGGTCCGTCGGAAAAACCCGGGGTGTCACATCTGCTTCTATGGGCTCTACGCCTCCCTCAACGCCGACTACCTGCTCGGCCACGTAGCCGATTCGGTGATCGGGGGCGAGTTCGAGACGGCGCTGGTCGCGCTCGTCGAGGCGCTTGAGGAAGGTCGGGCGGGGGTCGTCGATGGGGTCCACCGGCGGGGCCAGCCGGGAGGCCCCGTCCTCAAACGGTTGCGGTTCCCGGTCCCGAATCGGGATGGGCTGCCGGGACTCGAGAAGTACGCCCGTCTGGAGCGCGACGGCGCCCGCGCGCTGGTCGGTTACGTGGAGGCGAGCCGCGGCTGCCTCCACATGTGCCTTCACTGCCCCATCCCGCCCGTCTATGGCGGCCGGTTCTTCGTGGTTCCCAAGGACATCGTCCTCGAGGACATCCGGCGCCTGGTCCGCTCGGGCGCGAGTCACATCACGTTTGGCGATCCGGACTTCTTGAACGGGCCCGGTCACTCGCTCGCGATCGTGCGCGCGATGCATCTCGGGTTCCCGACGCTCACCTTCGACTTCACCGCCAAGGTAGAGCATATCCTCGAGCGGCGGGTGATCTTTCCCGAGCTCGCGGTGCTCGGCTGTGTGTTCATGATCTCCGCGCTCGAATCGCTCAGCGACACGGTGCTGGCGAACCTCGAGAAAGGGCACACGCGCGGCGACGTCCTCACGGCGCTCGAGATCGTCCGGGCGGCCGGCATCGCGTTCCGGCCCACGTGGGTCGCGTTCACTCCGTGGTCGACGTTGGATGACTACCTCGACGTCCTCGAGTTCGTCGAGGCCGAGGGGCTCATCGATCACGTGGACCCGGTGCAATACACGATCCGGCTTCTTGTCCCGCCGGGCTCCGCGTTGCTCGAGCGGCCGGCGGTCCGGCCGTTTCTGGGGCCGCTCGACCAGGCCTCGTTCACGTATCGCTGGGCTCACCCGGATCTCCGTATGGATAACCTCCACAGGGCCGTCAGCCTGACGGTCGAAGAGGCGACGCGAGTGGAAGAGGACCCGGCGATCACGTTCTTCCGGGTGCGCGAGCTGGCCGAGACCATGGCCGGCCGGCCACGCGGGGGAAGCGGAAGGCGGGCACCCATGGGCGGCAGGCGCCGGCCACCGCGGCTCACCGAGCCGTGGTTCTGCTGAGCCGAGCCCACCGAGGGCCAGTTGGGCCCTCTGCAACTGGAAATAGCGGGCGTGTAGTTCGACCAAGACGCAGGGAATGGAGGAGCGACGATGGGACCCTTCAGGCGGTGGTTCGGGGGAACTGAGCCGAGGTCAGGTGAAGCGGTGCCGGGTCCGGCGGCACCGGAAACGCTTGAGCAACAAGGACGCCGCAACGCCGTGTCCGATGAGAGCGCGCGGAGTGATGGGGAGCAGGGAGAGGACTCCCGGATCAGAGTGAAGGTCCAAGACCTGCTCGACACGGCGATCAACCCCGCCGTCGCCGGCCACGGCGGCGTGGTGTCGCTCGTCGACGTCAAGGGCAAGATGGTCTACCTCCAAATGGGCGGTGGCTGTCAGGGGTGCGGCATGGCCGACGTCACGCTGAAGCAGGGCATCGAGACGATGATCCGGGAGGAGCTTCCCGAGGTCGTCGACATCATCGACGTGACCGACCACGCCGCCGGGGAGAACCCGTACTCCGCTGCTTCGAAGAAGTAGCATGCCACGGCTTCTCCTGCTCCTGCCGACCACGACGTACCGCACGGCGGCCTTCCTGGGCGCCGCCCGGAAGCTTGGCGCGGAGGTCGTCGTGGCCTCAGAGCGGGCCCACGTCTTCCAGCAGGCGCAGCCAGGCCGTTTCCTGTCGCTCGACTTCCTTCATCCCGACCAGGCTGCGCGCCAGGTCGTCGAGTTCTCCGCGACGCGCCGGATCGACGCCGTGGTGGGCGTGGACGACGCGACGGCAGTGCTGGCAGCGGTACTGTCGAACGCGCTGTGCCTCCCGCACAACCCCGTGAGGTCGACCGCGGCCGCGCGCGACAAGTACCGGATGCGAACGCTGCTCCGCGGAGACGGCGTTCCCGTGCCGCCGTACGCCCTGCGTTCCTTCGACGACGACCCGGTGGTTGAGGCGGGGCGGACGGTGTTTCCGTGCGTGGTCAAACCCCTCATGCTCTCGGCCAGCCGTGGGGTGATCCGGGCGGATGACGAAGCCCAGTTCGTCGGCGCGGTTCGCCGGCTCGAGAGAATCCTCCGGACGCCGGAGGCTGCCGCTGACGGCGAGGCCGCCCGGCAGGTTCTCGTGGAGGGCTTCATCCCCGGCCGGGAGGTGGCCCTGGAGGGACTGCTGGTGAAGGGCGAGCTGCACGTGCTCGCCCTCTTCGACAAGCCGGATCCTCTGGATGGCCCGTTCTTCGAGGAAACGATTTACGTGACGCCGTCGCGGCTGCCTGTAGCCGTCCGGGCCGAGCTTGCCTCATGCACGGCGCGCGCGGCCCAGGCGCTGGGCCTCCGGGATGGGCCTGTGCACACCGAGCTGAGGGTCAATAGCTACGGGCCCTGGGTGATCGAGCTCGCCGCACGCTCCATCGGCGGGCTGTGCTCCCGCACCCTCAGCTTCGGCACCGGCCTGTCGCTAGAGGAGCTGATCCTCCGTCACGCGCTCGGCATGGAGATCCCCTCGCTCGAGCGCGAGCGCCGTGCCGCCGGGGTGATGATGATCCCGATCCCGCGCGCCGGGGTGCTGAAGGAGATCCGCGGCCAGACGGAGGCCCGGGCCGTCCCGGGGATCGACGAGGTTGCCATCACGGCCCATCCGGGCCAGGAGCTCCTCCCGCTTCCGGAGGGCGCGAGTTATCCCGGGTTCATCTTCGCCCGCGCCGAATCGCCCGAGCGCGTCGAGGCGGCGCTTCGCGAAGCCCATCGCCGCCTCGAATTCGTCGTCATGGCGCCGCGAAAGCCGAGCGAGGCCGTCTCGCCGTGATGCCGACGTTCCCGAATCCAATGAAAGGAGCTCCCCATGGGTGCCGACCACATCACCAAAGACATGATGATGCAGGAGATCCTCGCCGTCTTCCCCGGGGCTCAGCGCGCCCTGTTCAGTCGTTATCACATCGGAGGGTGCAGCAGTTGCGGGTTCCAACCGACGGAGACGCTGGAGCAGGTCGGCGCGAGCCACAACGTCCCGGACGTTGAGGAGGCCATCCGCTATCTCGAGCAGAGCCGCGAGCGGGAGCGGGACATCCAGATCCGGCCGGAGGAGCTGGCGAGCGCGTTGAAGGCCGGCCAGAAGCTTCAGCTCCTGGACGTGCGGACGCCGGAGGAACACAAGACCGCCCGCATCGAAGGAGCGCGGCTTGTCCCGGAGGCCTTCGCCAAGGAGATCCTTGAGCATTGGCCGAAGGACACCTCAATTGTGGTCCACTGCCATGTCGGAGAGCGGAGCGTCGAGGCGGCCTTCTTTTTGATCGGCCAGGGGTTCACCAACGTCAGGAGCCTGGCGGGTGGAATCGACGCCTGGTCGGCTCAGGTAGATCCCGCTGTCCCGAGGTACGCGGCGGCCGCCGCCCACTCGAAGTGAGCTCGTCCGCAGCGGAAATGCGTCCAATCACCGACACCTTCGGCCGGCCCCTCGCCAGCCTCCGCGTATCGGTCACGGACCGCTGCAACCTCCGCTGTCAGTACTGCATGCCAGAGGAGGAGTACGTCTGGCTTCCCCGCGGAGACCTGCTGACGTTCGAGGAGATCCGCGAACTCGTCGCCATCCTCACGGAGCTTGGCGCCGACAAGGTGCGCCTCACCGGCGGCGAACCGCTCCTGCGCAGCGACCTTCCAGCCCTCGTGAGGATGCTTGCGCAAATCCGCGGGGTCAAGGACCTAGCCATGACGACCAACGGGATCCTGTTGGACGAGCATGCGCGGGCGCTCTGCGAGGCCGGCTTGCACCGCGTCACCGTCAGCCTGGATACGCTCCGCCCCGAGCGCTTCAGGGCGCTGACGAGACGGGACGCCCATGGAAGAGTGCTCAGCGGGATTGAAGCCGTCCGCCGGGTGGGCTTCAGAGGGTTGAAGATCGATACCGTGGTGATGCGGGGAGTCAACGAGGACGAGCTTGCCGATCTGCTGGAGTACGGCAAGGGAGCTGGCGCCGAGGTGCGCTTCATCGAGTACATGGACGTGGGCGGGGCGACGCAGTGGTCGCGCCACAAGGTCTTCTCCCGGGCCGAGATTCTTGAAGTTCTGGGTCGCCGGTATGGGCGAATCGATCCAATCATTGAGGTCAGCTCGGCCCCGGCGGAGCGGTTCGTCCTTCAGGACGGGACCGTGTTCGGCATTATCGCCTCGACAACCACCCCATTCTGCCGGACGTGTGACAGGAGCCGACTCACGGCAGATGGGCAGTGGTACTTGTGCCTCTACGCTCAAGGGGGGCTCGACTTGCGGAAGCCGCTGCGGGACGGGGTCTCGATGGAGGAGATCAAGGCCCTCATCGCGTCCGGGTGGACACGACGGCGAGACCGTGGAGCCGAAGAGCGAAGGGAGCTCGAAGCGCTGGGTGTCCGAGGCGTCTTGGTCCAAATCGAAGGCCTCCGAAAGGACCCTCACCTCGAAATGCACACGAGGGGAGGATAGTTGATGGCCGCGCCCTCACGTCCCGGAAGCGCCACCGATCCGGACGTGGCGCAACCGATCGCGCCCGACAAGAGCATCGACTGCATCGGGTTCTTTTGCCCCATCCCCATCCTTAAGACCAGGGAGGCGATGAAGTCCCTGGCCGTGGGGCAGATCCTGGAGATGCTCTCCGACGATACCAGCTCCGATCCCGACATGAAGAGCTGGGCGCAGCGAACGGGTAACGAACTCGTTGAAATCAGCCGAAATGGAGCGGTGTATCGTTTCCTCGTCCGGAAAGTCCGGTAGGATCAACTCCTCCCGGACCAGAATTCATCCAGCTTGAGAGCGGTTACCGGTAGAAGGCTGAGGAACAACTAAGCACGAGCGCGAGGATTTACGGTTCAGCGGCCAGCGATCGCAAGGTGTTTGCTCCCGGGTTTAAGGAACTCTGGGAAGTTCTTCGAAACACCGAGTCGTGATTCCCGTCTACTTGCTGAGCAAGTTGAGCCCCGGCGCGTCGTCGTAGAACTCCGTCGACCGCTTGAGGTGAGGGACGCCGGGCGAATCTGCGTGAAGACGTTGGTTGTGTCAATCCGCGTATGTTGTGCATGTTCTAGTCTCGTCGCAGTTCGATGGTGCTCGTGGTCTAGAATCGCTCAAGAAAAGTGGCGAACACGTGACCGTGACGAAAGACGGGTTCGAATCCCGTTGGGGCCACCAGGCGGGGGAGCCTTCGTGAAGGAAAATCCCAAGATCGCCCAACCCCCTCTCGAGCACATTGCTAGGGCGGCGCGAGTATGAGCTGACGCGACACGCACATGCTTAGCCCGATGCTTCACGGATTGAGCGCGGCGGAGAAGACCGCGTTCTACGAGCAGGTTGAGAGACGTGTAGGCCGCTGTATGTTTGCTACTCCCTCGACTACGACAGCCCCGTCATGAAGCCGGCAGGCCCCGCCCCTCGCTTCCAGTCCTCGCTGGAGCGCCGAAGGTTCGTTGCGATCCTGCTGCCGGCGGATGAGGCGATTCAGTGAGTGACGAGACACGCAATCATGTTCTCACCTACGCGATTGTGGTTCTTGCACTCGTGGCGCTTGCCTACGGGTACGGGCGATGGTCTCAGCGCAACCATGCCGTGATGCGGAACGACGCGCTGACCGATAGCCAGGTTGTTGCCCAGTTCCGGACCCGAAGGCGGATTTACGTCGTCGCCATGAGCATCTTCGCCCTGATGTTCCCGTATCTCTACTGGGTCTTCAGGTCGGTCCGTGGGGCTGCCGACTCCCTGCTCGGTATACCGATCAACGTGCACGCGGGCCTTGGCGGCGCGCTCATGTTGGCGTCCATCCTGGTGGCATCCATGATCTATCGATGTCCCCGTTGCGGACAGCTGCCTTGGTCATCGGTAGGCGGAGGTCTGTGGGGAGTATCCCTCAGTCCGGCGACGTGTCCTTCGTGCGGCACGCCGCTCCGATGAGGTCAACCTCGAAGATCAGGCAGTTCGATCTCGGAGATTGCGGGCCCGTGATATGAACCAGCGGTGCCGGCCCAGTCCAGCTCTCGGCGCAGGGGACTGAAAGTCGCGTTTCAGTCCCGGTTGACTGGTTCCGACACCTTCCTATGCGCCCGGAAATGGCTCGCCGTCAACGTGGAGGGATTGCCCGGGCCCTCTCGAGACAAGGACTCGATGAGCGGACAATCGGGACTCCTGCCGCTCGCACACTTGGCGACGGTCTCCCGGAGGACGCGCTCCATGGCTCGAAGGTCTGCGATTTTGGCTTGGACATCCTTCAGGTGTACCCCGGCCACGACCCGGACCTCAGCGCACGGCCGTTTGCGCTCATCGGCGAGTTTGAGAAGCGTCCGCACCTCTTCGATGGAAAAGCCGAGCGCCCGTGCACGGCGGATGAAGGTGAGGCGCTTGAGGTGCGTGCTGGCGTATCGCCGATAGCCCGCGGGACTCCTCGCGGGGACGGGTAAGAGTCCGGCTTTCTCGTAGTAGCGGATGGTTTCAATGTTGCAGCCCGTCTGTTTGGACAGGGCTCCGATGGGGAACCCATCTGATCTGGCGTTCATGTCTGGTTCCACCCCCTCAAAGAAAGTGCTTGAGTCTGTAGTTACTACAGACTGTACCGTTGTGCCAGGGGTTCGAGACGGTCACCGACGACCTTGGAGGGGATTCGCATGACACTCCAGATCAAGACCGCAGCGGGGCTGGTGGACCCGGCGCTGGAAGCGCGATGGACCACACGGCGCCTGGCGAGGGAGACCGAAATCTTACAAGCCATCCTGCGAGCGTTCGTCGAGCGGCCCGACCCCATCGTGGTTGAGGAGTTCATCAGGGCCTTCCCCGAGCGAGCCCCGGACGATACTCGAGCGGCCCTGACGAGGCTGGACGAGGACGACCTGATCGAAATCCGCGATGGTCGCGTGGACTTGGCGTATCCGTTTTCGGCCACGCCCACATCCTTTGTCGTCCATCTATCCGGACGCGGAGACCGCTACGTCTGCTGCGCCATCGACGCGTTGGGAGTGGCGCCGATGTTGGGGAGTCGGTGCGCATCCGGTCGCGCTGCCATCATTGCGGGGAGCCCATTGAGTTGTCAGCCGATCCATTCGGGCCGGGGTCGGGCGCCGAAGGGGTCATGGTCTGGGCGGGAAAACGATGCGACGGCGAGCGGCGGGCCTCGACCTCAACCTGAACGACCCTCAACTTCTTCCGGTCGGAAGAGCATATGAGGGCGTGGTGGGAGGCCAATCCCACGATGGAAGGCGCGGGGACTCCGGTGTCCGAGGCCTTCAAGCTCGGCGAGCGGGTCTTTGGAGGGCTCCTGAGGGGCCAGAAGCCATGACGAACCGGCAGATCACAGTCTACTGGTCGACCACCTGACAGTCCTGTCACGCGGCGAAAGAGTTTCTTTCGTCTCAGGGGATTGTCTTTGTCGCGAAGAACGTTGCCGAGGACGCCACGGCTCGCGAGGAGTTGATCGCCAAGACCGGCCGCATGGCCGTGCCCGTCATTACGGTCGACGACGAAGTGATTGTCGGATTCGACCGGGGCCGGCTCAAGCGCCTCTTGGGGCTCTATTGAGTTTTGCGTAAGTAATAGAACACTCATTGCCACGGAGCCGACGGCAGATCCGACGAAAGCACGAAGGAGCGGAGCTTATCTCCGGAACGACGGACACGGCGAGTGCTGGCGTGTAGGTTGAGTCGAATGTCCTGT
>JAUSJX010000119.1 GCA_030647435.1 Candidatus Rokuibacteriota bacterium | reverse complement strand
CAACGCGCGCCCGGTCACCCGCGGTCGCACGAGCCAGGTGTGGGAGGCGTGGATCCGCGACGAGAAGGAGCAGTTGGTCGCGCAAGGCCGGGTGCGGCTGCTGTGCGTCGACGAGGAGCGGGCGCTGGGCTGAGCGGTTGCCAGTGGAATGCTGGAGAGCGATGGGCTTTGCCATCGGGCTCCTGGGGCGGGCGGGGGCTGAGTCTGGGAGGCTCGGTCACGGTGATGGGGGCCACGGGCGGGGCGACCACCGCCGGAGGGCGTTCATGTTGCTGCCACGGCAGACCCGAGGGAAGCCCCTCGGGCGCGGCGGGCCATGACTGACAATGCGTTTTATGTTATCTACGCTCGTTGGCGACGAAGATCTACGCGCACACCGCGCGCGTGGTCGGCTTCACGCCGATGACCGAGCTGCACATGAAGTTCCGCGGGATGGGGGTGAGGAAATGATGCATTGCTGCGGTCACGCGCTGACCCGCCGCGACTGGATGTGGAGCGCGATGCTGAGCTCGGTCGGCGCGGTATTCGCTGGCTGTGCCGGAACGCGCGCGGATGCGGTGGGGGCGTCGGCGGCGCCGCTCACCGCCGCCGCCGCCCTGCTCCGCGACAACATCTCGATCGACGTCCACACTCACGCGGGTCCGAACGGCGTCACGTCCCGCACTGCGCGACCCAGCGACGAGATCGCGCGCAGCATGCGCGCCGGCCGCATCGCCATTCTCTGCCTCGCCGACGTCCCCGACGGCCCTATCCTCGGCCGCAACGCGCAGAACGTGCTGGTCGCGCAGCGCACGCCCGAGCCGGGATTCCTTTACACCTATCATCTGGAGCGGCTCGCGTGGATCGACGAGCTGGTGGCCAAGCACGGCGTCCGCCGGGCGCTGACCCTTGCCGATCTGAAAGCGGCGCACGCGGCGGGTCAGCCCGCGATCATCGTCGACATCGAGGGCCTCGATTTCCTCGAGTGGAAGCTGGAGCGTCTGGAAGACTCGTACCGTCGCGGCGTGCGCACGATGCAGCTCGTGCACTACACGCCGAACGACATCGGCGACTTCCAGACTGGCGCCGTCACGCACAACGGGCTGACGCCGTTCGGCGCGGACGTCATCCGCGCGTGCCACCGGCTAGGGGTCGTGATCGACGTCGCGCACGCGACCGCGGACACGGTGAAGCAGGCCGTGAAGGTATCGACGAAGCCGCTCCTGCTCTCGCACACCGCACTGCGGGGCTCGAAGGCGCAGGGTCCCACGCCGCTCACGGAGCGCCAGATCACGCCGGACCACGCCCGCGCGCTGGCGGAGACGGGCGGCTCCATCGGCATCTGGCACTTCTTTCCGAGCCTCGAGCGTTATGTGGACGGCCTCAAGGAGATGGCTGAAGTCGTGGGCGTCGATCACGTCAGCATCGGCACCGACACGTCGTCGGGCCCCGGGCTCTTTCCCCAGTACGACCACTTCACGCAGCTCGTCGACGCGATGCTGCGCGGGGGCTTCACGCCCGCCGACACCGCGAAGGTCGTCGGCGGTAACTATCTGAGGATCTTCGCCGCCTCCGCCGGGTAGGAGGTGTGCCATCGGGCTCCTCGGGCGGCCGGCGGCTAAGTCTGGGAGGTTAGGGCACGGTGACGGGGGCCACGGACGCACCGACCCCCGCTGGAGGGCGTTCATGTTGCTTACGCTCACGCTGGCGCTTGGGCGTTCGGGCCGCTCGATATGCGCCGGCGCCAGACGCCGATGGACAACCCGGCCCTACTCTCGGGAGCGGACTGCGGGCTATATTGGAATTCGCGGTGCAGGACTGACAACTCCGGAGTCGCCGCAGAACGAAACACCATCAACAGCTCGGGAGGATCACCATGACGATCTATGAAATGCGGACCTACACGCTTCAGGTCGGCAAGATGGCCGAGGCGGTCAAGCTGTATACCGAGCTTGGCTATCCGGCGCTCCAGAAAGGCGGCCAAGACAAGAAGTTGATCGGCTACTTCCAAGCCGACACGGGCATGATCAATCAACTCATCCATCTCTGGAAGTTCGACGACGATGCCGACCGTCGCGCGCACTGGGCTGCGGTATATTCCAACAAGGATTTTATTGAAGGCTTCGCCGCAAAATTCCGTCCGTTGCTCGTTTCCCAGGAGGTCAAGCTGCTGACCGCGGCCCCGTGGGGACCGCATCCCTGAGAATAGATCGGAGAATAGATCGAGGACGCCGTGCCTACGGCTCCTGGGGCGGGCGGCGGCTAAGTCTGGGAGGTTAGGGCACGGTGACGGGGGCCACGGACGCACCGACCCCCGCTGGAGGGCGTTCATGTTGACAATCCCCTCGCGCCGCGCGATGCGCCGATTCATTCACAGCCTCTGAGTCCATGAGCCCGGTCAGCAGTGCGAACGCACACGCACCCGCCCCACGGCGGCTGCCAAAGAGAGGCAAACATGCGAGCGGTGACCTTTTCCCGATTCGGTGGACCCGAGGTGCTGGAAGTGGCGGAATTGCCTGAGCCGCAGCCCGGCCCCGGCGAGGTGCGCATTCGCGTGGCGGCGGCGACGGTCAACCCGACCGACATCGGTTTCCGTGCCGGACGGCAGACAACCGCCCAACTGACAGCGATGGGTGTGCGGCCGCCCTACATCCCCGGCATGGAGCTGGCCGGGGTGGTGGACGCCGTCGGCGAGGGCGCGGACTGGCACACCGGTGACCGCGTGATGGCGATCGTCAATCCGCGCCGTCCGGGCGGCGGCGCCCAGGCGGAGTTGGTGGTCGTTCCGGTCGCGTCTGTCGCCCGCGTGCCCGAGGGAGCCAGCCTGGAGGCCGCCGCCACCCTGCCGATGAACGGGCTGACGGTGCGCCTCGCGCTGGACCGGCTCGCGCTCCAGCCGGGGCAGACCCTGGGCGTCACCGGCGCGGCTGGCGCGGTCGGTGGTTATGCGGTTGAGCTCGGCGTCAGCGACGGGCTGCGCGTGATCGCCGTGGCGGGGCCGCAGGACGAAGCGCTGGTGAGGCGATTCGGCGCGGAGACGCTGGTGCCCCGCGGCGAGGCGGCGGTCCGCGGCCTCCACGACGCGGCTCCCGGGGGCGTTGATGGGCTGATCGACGCGGCCGTGCTCGACGCGGCGGTCCTGCCCGCCATCCGGGATGGCGGCAAGCTGGCCACGGTGCGCGGCTTCGCCGGCCCCTCTGAACGAGGCATCACGATCGAGCCGGTGCGGGTGACCTCGTACCTGCACAACCATGAAGCGCTCGATCGGCTGGGTCATCTGGTCGCCGAAGGCAAGCTCACCCTGCGGGTGGCGGAGACCTTTCCGCCCGAGCGGGCGGCGGACGCGCAGCGCAAGCTGGACGCGGGCGGGATCCGAGGGCGGCTGGTGATCGTCTTCTGATCGGCGGGCGCGGTCAACGGGATCGGTCCCGGACTGGTCGCGACGCGCTGTCAGGCTTCAGGTCGAGCCGCGCGTACGGTTGGGAATGTTGAGCACCCGCCCGATCATCGGCAACCCGTAACCGCTCGCGGCCAGCGAGTTGGCGAGGGCTCGGCGCAGGTCATGGAGGCGAACGTCCTTCGCTCCTGCGCGCTCCCGGATGCGCTGCTGTGCCATCGGCTGAGCTGAGGCCTCGACCATCGGGCAGGATCGCCGAGGGCACCGCGTCCCCTTGCGGCGCCGGCGCCCATCCTGGTGGGGGAGCTAATGGCAGGGCGGGGGGGAGGAGGCGCGGGCCCGGCTGTGCCAGCGGCGATGCCGGCCCGGCTCCCGCGCCCAGCCTCCCCGGCCTGCTCTAGGACCCCAGTCATGCTGGTGACGCTCGGAATCCGGCAGCACGTGTTCCGATGCTGTTCCTGCGGCTACCGAGGAGGGAGAAGCGTTGAGCGTGCGCACTACTCACGCGGTCGAAGCTGCTCCCATTTTGCTCCCACACCATCCCGAAACAGCCCGAAAAATGCCGCAAGACGCCAAACGACGAAGGAACGTTCAACCGCCGACCCTGCTTGAAGTTTTTCGAAAGATCAGAGGGTTGCCAGCATGGCCTCACAAGCGCTCATAGCCCAAAGGTCGCTGGTTCAAATCCAGCCCCCGCAACCAAATAATTGGAGCGGTTGGAAGGGGCGGCTCGGTGCCGCCCCTTTCGCTTTCCAAGGAATTACCCAGGAATCCCGCCTCGGAGCTTCGCGGCCTTGGTGCGGAGCTGCGCGGCTTCGACCTCAAGAGCCGGTGCGTCCTCTTCGTTCCCGTCCAATCGGTGAGAGGCTGCGTCCATGAGCGTGATCCTTGCCTCGTCCTCCAGGCAGTCGGGGCAGTTCTCCATATGCCGCCAATCGCCCCTGTCGATTGCGCGGAAGCACTCGCGCTCCTGGGGTGTGAGGTCATCAGGCGGAGCTCTCGGTTCCACGTTCAATCATTCGGTTGAGGGGATGTACTGTCAGCTTGTCTGTCCACCTTTCAGAATGACCATCACCTGGCTCACTCCCAGCGCCCTCGTCGCTTGATCCGCCTTCGCCTGCCACCGGGCTTGTTCGGCCTGGTAGGCTTACATCGTCGCGCAACCGGTCAGGAGCAACGCCGCCAGTCCGAACCCAAACAGAAACCACACCCACCGCGGCGTGGGCTCCGTTCCCCAGAGGATTTGCCGGAGTTTCTGGGCGGTCGTTTCAACGATTCCGCCACAGACACTCCAATCGTCCGGCATACAGACCGAATTAGCCCGGGGAACCATTCCCGGGGGAATCAACCGCTTGCACCGCGGGCAAAATTTCCGCAACGGCCGTCGCCGTATCATGCTTACCGCCCTCCGGCGAGACGCGCAGCCGGCCAGTAGCCCGGTCGCGATCATAAGGACTGCCAGCACCTTCATCGGGGTCTCTCCCTTGCTGGCGTAGCCCCGCACGATGCGTGCCATGCTGGATAGCGTGATATGAGAAGGCTTTACGAGTGGCTGGCGTGAGCTCACCCGCCGAATTCTGGCCCGCCATGTGACGGGGCTGGGCCACCCCCGACCGATGGGAGCTGGGGGTGGGGGTCATGCCGCCGCCGTCGCCTCCTGCCGCAGGCGGCCGTCATGGTCGGAGACGATCTGGAAAAGCACCCGGGGTGGAGCGCCGCTGCCTGCGCCGCGCGGGCCCTGCCCCTCCCGCGCCGGTCTCACTCACGGAGCCCACAACTCGGTCCTTCCGTGCTGCCCCTGCCACCCGGCGGCCGCCCGGCTCGCAGCCGCATTCCTCCGCCCGCTTCTCTTGGACGGCGAGATTGTGGCGGCGCAGGATGGCCCGGGTCAGAGGGCGATGGCGGTGCTGACGCTCGCCGTCGCCCCGGTGAAGCGGGCAGTCCCGGGTCTCAGGCTGGGGCCCGCAGGGCAGGCCGCATTTCGCCCCCCCCCGCATCGCGCGGCGAGGGAGCCGAGGAAGCGGCGTTTGCCCGTCCTATGCGCAGCGGGTGAACCACTCGATACCGATCACGCGTCGCAGGTGGGGGCTCCCTTGCAGGAGACACACATGAGGGGTTCGCGACTGACCTCGAACGAGAGTCTACTGCGTTACGCCCATGGCCCGCCGCCTATCGCTTCAATCTCTTGCGCGGTCTCCTCGCGGGGCGCTTGCGGGTGCGAGGCCTTCGCCACGCTGTCTCCTTGACCCGGCGCGCAAGCAACTCCTTCACCTCCCGCTTCCCCACCCTCCGTAACGCGACCAGGGTCATGCGGTTCTGGCCGGTGGGCATCGAGTCTCCGGTCACCCAGTGGGCCACGGCTGCCGCGCTCACGCCCACCAGTCGAGCCAGGGCCATCTGGCTTAGACCAAGGCGCCGCCGCAAGCTCTCAATGAGCCGAGGCGAAAGCCGCGCGGCCTTCGCGTCTTCCTCGGACACGTGTGGGATCGCGGGAGCAGCCTCCATGAGCCGCTTCCAGCCCACCGCACTCCGGCGCAGGGTCGTGACCGTCGCGTGGAGATCCGTCACTTTCTTTCGGAGCCGAACGACCTCTCGCCGCAGCGGCGTGACAACCACCCGGACTTGCCTCCGGGCTCCTCGCACAATCGCTTCCTTGATCACCGTTTCCAGTTTCGCCAACGAGCGTCTCCTCGTGAAGGTCAGACAACGATCGAGCCAGAGCGGACTGCCGTGATGATTGTCCAGTCGGCCGCGGAACCTGTCAATAAGAATGAGACAGTCGGTTGCCGAGTGTAGTGTAGGAGCGCCTCCTCGGTCGCTTGGGGCGTGGGTGGGTTGATCCGGACCTCCGTGGGGCGCGCCGGCGGCTGGGGCGATAGGGATAGCAGCATCCCCTTTCGGCTGCAGGAAGAGGCTGCCGGGGTCGAGGTGCGCGCCCCCGCGGTCGGCCCAGGGAAAGCTGCGACATTCGTCAGCACGCATCCCGAGGGCGATCGCTGACAGTCCGGGAACGCACAAGTATCAACAGGACCGCCTCGCGCGGATGCAGAGAGGTCATGATGCTGACCAGAGAAGTCCTGGTGGTCGTGCCGGTATCCGACGACGCGCTGAGTCGTATAGCGGCGGTCGACCGATGCCTGCATGTGGTCGATGCTCGGGGCTGGTTTGACGTCGAACTCCGCGAGACCTGGCCGCCGTGGACGGTACAGCGCTACCTCGGCCAGCGTTTAGGACCAATCAGTTCGCGCCAGGAGCGCGACCAGCTGCTGGCCAGCGCCGAGATCATCCTCGGTGGCTTTCCGTTTTCGCTGGATCTCCGGGCCCGGGCGCCGCGCCTGCGCTGGTTCCACCAACTCCCGGCCGGGGCGAGCAACCTGTTACGCGGGGATCTCTGGGGCAGCGATGTCATCGTCACCACCTCGCGCGGCTATGGGAATACCCGCCCCATGGCTGAGTATGTGCTGGCCAGCCTCCTCCACTTCGCCAGGGGGCTCCACCATGCATCTCGCGATCGGCAGCGGCATCGTTTCGACCATCGCACCTACCGTCCCCTGCTGCTGCAGGGTAAGACGGTGTGCGTCGTGGGCGCCGGTGGCATCGGGCAGGAGGTGGGGCGGTTGTGCGCCAGGGCCGGCATGCGGGTGATCGGCACGCGGCGCCGGGTGGCGTCCGATACCGTACTGCCAGCCGGATTCAGCCGCCTGGAAAGCCCCGAGCGTCTCTATGCTCTCCTCGAGGAGAGCGACGGCGTGGTGGTCTGTTGTCAGTGGACACCGGAGACGACCAAGCTGATCGGTCGGGAGGCCTTTGCCGCCATGAAGCCAGGCGCTATCCTGGTGAACGTCGCGCGGGGTGAAATCATCGACGAAGAGGCGTTGATCGCTGCCCTCGCGGCGGGAAAGCTGCGGGGGGCGGCCCTAGACGTCTATGTGGGTGAGTTTGAACACGAACCAGATCGTCGCCTCTGGGACGATGAGCGCGTCCTCATCACCCCGCATATCTCTGGCGGCAGTGACATGCGTCAGCATCGGGGGATCAACCTCTTCTGCGACAATCTGCGCGCCTATCTGGACGGGCGGCCCCTGACCAACGTCGTCGATTGGGCAGATGGTTATTGAGCTACGGCCGGCGCGACGCAATTCTCCGACGACGGGCGGCCCAACAGCGTCGGGGACACAGGTCCGGCGCGTTCGATATAATTGGTCCGTGACCATGCAGCGCACCCAGGGTGAGGTGCCCAGCGAACTATCGGTCCCGCACAGCCTCGGAAAGTCTCAACGGTGCTGACGACGGACACTCTCCGCCGAGGCGCTTACCCAGCTCACGCTGAGCATCGCCGCGGCCAACTTCACCGACCGATTCAACGAGGCGCTCGGCACCGAGCTCGAGGCCTGAAGGAGACCGACCATGGCCGACACGATTCAACGCGTCGAGTACTTCTACGCGCAGGTGCCCAACAAGGCGGGCGAGGGCGCCCGCTTTCTGACGGCGCTCCACGAGGCCGGCATCAATCTTCTCGCGTTCTCTGGCTTCCCCGAAGGGCGCGGCTCCCAGCTCGACTTCGTTCCCGCCGATCCGGCCGCGTTCAAGCAGTTCGCGCGGACGGCGAAGTGGAAGCTCACGGGCCCCAAGCGCGCCATCCTGGTGAGTGGCGAGGAGCGCGTGGGTGCGGTGGCCGAGCTGCACAGGAAGCTCGCCGAGGCGAAGATCAACGTGACGGCCATCGACGCCGTCTGCGCGGGCGCCGGCCGCTACGGGGCCATCCTGTGGGTGGCCCCGCGCGACGTGAGCAAGGCCGCCAAGCTCCTCGGCTCCGCGTAGAGCTGATGGGCGACGGAGTGAACCATGGCTCAGGACAGCACGCGCCGTTTGCTCAAGGTGTTCGGGATCGCCGTCACGAACCTGGAGGACGCGCTCGAGGCCGCCCTCGCCGAGGGCGCGAAGAAGGCCGAGGCGGAGTTGAGAGAGCGGATGAAAGAAGTGATCGCGCTCGTCGAGCGGCTGTCCGAGCGGGCGGCGAAGCTCTAGCGCCGCCCCGCTCGTGATGGAGTCTCGATGATGCGGGGGCCGTTCAGGGACGCGTCGGGCGTCGCCCTCACACTGCCGCGCAAGACCCCGGTGTTCCTGCGCGCGATCCTCGCCCACCTTGGGCTGGCGCCGGCCCCAGACCCCTCCTGGACCGGCCTCGCCCCAGCCCGACCACGCCGCGGCCACCGGGTAACCCCCGCCCGGGAGCCAGGCCGGCCTCTCACGGGCCGCTCAGCGTTCTCCTCGAGATCGACGGCGAACTGCCGCCAGGGCAGCCGTCTGCGCCGCTCAGGCGGCCCTTGACGACGCCTCTGTCCCATGTGCAGGCTCGCCGCAGGAGCCGGATCAGAGCCGGGCGGGCTCGGCTCCAGGGAGGGCTCCGGGGCCGGCGGCTCGACGACGCTGGGGTCTTTCAGGGGGTCCTGGATGCCCGCTGTATGGGGCCGCGTGATGCGAACTGGCGTTAATGTTGCCTATGGGCCACCGTCGTGTCACGTCAGGCTCGTCTGTGGCTCTCGTTGCTCGAGGCTCTCGCTGAGGAGATATCTCATGAACACTTATCGGTTCAAGATCGAGGCGCCCTACTATCCCATCGTGTATGTCCGCGGCTACGCGATGCGAGCCGCCGAGCGTGAGGAGACATTCAACGATACGTACTACGGTTTTTCGGCCACATCCGTCGAGAAGCGTCAAGCCCCGGCCCCACAGTATTTCGAGGCCGACGTCTTCGAGGGCCAGCTCATCCGACTCATGAAGATCAGGGACTACGGGTATGCCGACTCGGTCAACCGTGGCATCGAGATCTTCCATTCCAACCCGTCCAGGAGCGTCTGGGTATCAAGGTTCTACGATCAGGACGTGTTCCGTGACACGGTCCGCAGGATCGAGGAGCACGCCGAGGATCTATACACACTCGTCTGTCAAACGATCCCCGAGCGGCTGCGAAAGGCAGGCGTCGACCTCGGAGAGAACGACCGGGATTATCGAGTCATCTTGATCGCTCACTCGATGGGCGGACTCGTCTGCCGGACACTGATCCAAAATCTAATACCACATGTGCACAACAAGGACCCGAAGGACTGGATCTACCGGTTCGTCACGATGGGCACTCCGCACCGCGGCATCAATCTGGGCCGGATTCCCGACGTGATCGAGAACCTCCTCACGTCGAAGCTCAATCCGTTCGACGCCAACATCTTCAAGGAAGAGCGAATGCGTGAGTATCTGAAGCTCGACCCGACCGAGGACCTCCACAGCCTCGGTGACCCAAGCGCAAAGCATGCATTTCCGGTCAAGCGCTGCCTCTGCATCATCGGTAGCGACTACCGCTCGTATGGAGTGACAAGGGAGCTAACGGGAAGTTTCAGCGATGGACTCGTCAAGCAGGACTACGCCTACGTGGTCGCCGGTCCGAAGCCTCCGGAAGAGGTCGGCTACCCAGACGAGCGGAGGTCGTTCTGGGCGAATGTCCATCGTGCACACTCCGGGACCCGCGGGATTGTCAACAGCTACGAAAGCTATGAAAACATCCAGCGATTCCTGTTCGGTGATACCAGGGCCGAGATTTCACTCGACGACATCAAGTTCGGGACCACGGCGCCCACCGGGAACGATCACTACTTCTACGACTTCGAGTTTCTCTTCTCGATCCGGAGGAGTGGTACGTACCTCCATCGGAGGCAGCAGGATCCATGCGAGAACGCGATCCGGCTCGAGCGTGCGCAGGTACCGCCGCGACTGCTGCTGCACACCGCGTTCGTCAACTCTCGGTTGAGAGACGAGGGAGACAAATTCTCACATTTCGGCGCGAAGATTCGTATCGTCGAGCATAGAGTCCGAGACGGATTCCTTTGGGACCACGAGTATCCGGAGAGGCCGATCTACAACGAGAGCGTGGAAGTCCGTCTGGGTGATGAAGAGGTCTCGTACCGATGGCTTTCGGAGGGCGATAACTGGGCGCCGATGACGCGGGACGCCAATGGCGTATTCAGGGTCGGGCTCAGGGCGGGAGGCGCGGTGACTGGTGTGCTCTCGATCAAGCCCGGTCTATGGCCCGACACCGACCTGACACATGACGGAGTTGAGACATCAACCCGCGCAGGATGACTTTCTGGGGCCATCGCGCATCGCCACTCCCGACGACGACTACTCGTCCTTCGCAGCAGCGGGAGATGGACGAAACTCAAAGGCGCCCACGTCGATCGTCTGCGGCCCCATGCCCGCCTCTCCAACGACACCCGCTGATACGCGGAATGGTCAACGCAGTCCGAGAGCAGCCCGCTAGACGGAGGTGCGGCTGGCGGAGCCCCTGGGAGGCGATCGCGTGGAAGTAGGAAGAAGAGGGACACGTTATGGCTGATGGAGCGAATGACCGTCTTGGCATATTCATCGGTCTGGCCAAAGGCCTCATTTGGCCCTGCACCATGATCCTCCTGGTGTTCGCTCTCCGCACCGACATCATCTCCCTCCCCCCACGGGTCAGCAAAGTCAATGTCGGCGGGGCCACGCTCGAGCTCGTCGAGGCCGTTCAGCGGATCGACAAGCAGATCGCGAAGAGCCCTCCTGTGACACGGCGGGTTCCGAGGGAAGACCCTCGGGCAAGACGGGCCATGACTGAGAACGGGCTTTATGTTATCTACGCTCCACGCGCTTGATGGTCCTGGGGCGCGAATCGAGCATGCGCTGGGTCGGTTGGCGAGCGATCTGGCTTCCTGTTGGGGGGTCGTGGGCGTGCGCAAGCGGCGTTATGACCAATGCTGCCCGAGTTTGTCGCGTTCAGGCAAGCAAAGCCGCGCTCAGGGGCGAGCGCGCTCCGCGCTTGACTTGCTGCGCCCGGCGACTGCATGATTTGCCGCAACGCCCGTTGCGGAGCGCTTGGGAAGCGCCGATCCGGCTGCCGAACGCGCGCCGGTAACCCGAATCGAGCACAACCGAGCGAACGTAGCACCGATACTGCATCACTGCAGCGTTGCATCGGCACAGAACGCCGACGACGGGCATATTGAATATTTTATTATATTTTATTTATTTCACCAACCGGGTGGGAAGAGGAGCGTAGTAATGGCGCCAGACATCTTCGCGAAGATCGGAACTATCAAGGGCGAATCGCTCGACGCCAAGCACAAGGACGAGGTCGAGGTGCTCTCATGGTCATGGGGCGTGTCGCAAACCGGGGGCACGGGGCAGGGGGGTGGAGGAGGATCCGGCAAAGCGAGCTTTTCGGATTTCCATCTTGCTCACCACATCGACAAGGCATCGCCTCTTCTGATGGCAGCCTGCGCCACGGGCAAGCACATCAAGGACGCCACGATTACCGCCCGAAAGGCGGGCAAGGGGCAGCAGGAGTTTCTGATCATCAAGATGAACGACATCCTCATCACGAGCGTTCAACCTTCGCTCAGCGACGGAGAGGTCGGTGTCGAAGGCGTGACCCTGAAGCCGGCGAAAGTCGACTTGGAATACAGGCCGCAGAAGCCGGATGGATCGCTCGACGCAGGCGTGCACTTCAAGTACGACATAAAGCTGAACAAGGAAGGCTAGGTTGAGCGACGCGCACTCTCCCGGCGACATGTTCCTGATGGTCAGAGGCGCCAAGGGTGGCGTGATCAAAGGGGAGACGCTGGACGATGATCGGTTCGGCGTTGGACGACGTGCGCCTCGCCGTGGCCGACGGCGATTTCGACTATCGGTTGGAGTAGACGTGCGACCAGGCTTCGAATAGAGACCCGTCATGGAACAATCGCCCACCGCGCCGCGTGAAGTCACCGTCGACGAGGCGATGGCGATCGCCATTCGGTGCCAGAAGAACGGCCAGCTGGCCGAGGCGGAGGCACTGTATCGAAAGGTGCTGGAACTGAAGCCCGATCAGCCCGACGCGCTGCACTATTCAGGCGTGCTGGCACACCAGCAAGGTCGCAGCGAGGAAGCGATCGCGTTGATTACCAGGAGTCTCGACCTCGCACCCGATCAGCCTGACTGGCACAGCAATCTTGGCATCATCTTCCAGGACAAGGGGAAACTGCAGGAGGCCGTTGTCGCCTACCGGCGGGCGCTGGTGCTACAACCCACGCACGCCAATGCGCACAACAACATTGGCGTCCTGCTGAGGGCGCAAGGTATGACCGCGGAGGCCGAAGAGGCCTATCGCACGGCGATCCGCCTGAACCCCGACCAGCCTGACGCGTACCACAATCTGGCCATTCTGTTGAGCGCGACCCATCGCACCCAGGAGGCGGTGACGTGCTATTGCAAGGCTCTCACGCTGAAGCCGCAGTATCCGGAAGCGCGTCGCCTGCTGGCGCTGGCGTATTGCGTCATCGGCCAACCCGACAAGGCCGTCATCGTGTGCGAGGAGTGGCTGAAGTCGGAGCCGGACGATCCGGTGGCGCGGCACACACTGGCGGCGGTGTCGGGCCGCGACGTTCCGACACGCGCATCCGACGCGTACGTGCAGAAGACGTTCGACAGCTTTGCGGCGAGCTTCGAAGCCAAGCTCGCGAAGCTCGACTATCAGGCGCCGGCGCTCGTGGCTGCGGCGCTGGCTGATGCCGGTCTCCCCGCGGCACGAACCCTCGATGTCCTGGATGCCGGGTGCGGAACCGGGCTCTGTGGTCCCCTCGTGGCGCCCTATGCCCGCTGGCTGGTCGGAGTGGATCTGTCGGAAGGTATGCTGGAACACGCGCGGGAGAAGAACGTCTATGATGAGCTCGTCAGAGGCGAATTGATTGCATACCTTCAGGATCACTACGACGCGTTCGATCTGATCGTGACGGCGGACACGCTCGTCTATTTCGGGGCGCTCAAGGATGTCGCCGCCGCTGCGGCCGGAGCTTTGCGATCCGGCGGACGGCTCATCTTCACCGTCGAGGAAGCGACCGAGGACGACGCCTTATCGACGTATTGCATCAAGCCCCACGGCCGTTTCAACCACCGGGCCCAGTACGTCGAGTGCGTGCTCGTCGAAGCGGGTCTGAAGGCGGACATCGCGCGCGCAGAGTTGCGCATGGAATCCGGCGCCCCTGTCGCGGGTCTGGTGGTGACGGCAACAAAACCCGCGACTCCCAACGGATGCACATGCTGACCGAGGCGTTGCGCTCGTTCGTCATGCATATCGCTGTGACAAGGCAGATCCGGGGGGAAGACACTCGGGCAAGTCCACATGACTGAGAACGGGGGTTATGTTATCTACGCTCAACGGCAAAGCGGCGATAATATTGCGGCTGTGCCTTTGTTTTTAGAAGAACGTATCGGAGAAGGAGCCTTATGAATCGTCCCGCTACGGCCGCGCATCTCGTGCAGTCCAATGACTACCCGGTGAGCCACGCCAAGCTCAAGGCCTGGGTGGCGGAAATCGCGAGCCTGACCAAGCCCGACCGCATCCATTGGTGCGACGGGTCGCAAGCAGAGTACGACCGGTTGTGCAGCGAGATGATTGCCTCCGGCACCCTGACCAAGTTGAACGAGCAGAAGCGCCCGGGCTGCTTCCTCGCCCGCTCCGATCCCGACGATGTCGCGCGCATGGAGGAGCGGACCTTTGTCTGCAGCCGCAACCGGGAAGACGCCGGCCCCAACAATAACTGGGTGGCCCCGGACGAGATGCGGGCCACCCTCAACACGTTCTTCGACGGTTGCATGCGCGGACGGACCATGTACGTGATCCCGTACAGCATGGGACCGCTCGGTTCGCACATCGCCCACATCGGGGTGGAGCTTACCGACTCGCCGTACGTCGTCGTCAACATGAAGCTCATGACGCGCATCGGCCGCAAGGTGCTCGACGTGCTGGGCGCCGACGGTGCCTTCGTGCCCTGCGTGCATTCGGTCGGCATGCCGCTCGCGCAGGGGCAGAAGGACATCTCGTGGCCGAGCAACAAGGAGCACAAGTACATCGTGCATTACCCGGAGACCAAGGAAATCTGGTCCTTCGGCAGCGGGTACGGCGGCAACGCACTGCTCGGCAAGAAGTGTCTGGCGCTGCGGATCGCCTCCATCATGGCGAAGGAGCAGGGCTGGCTCGCCGAGCATATGCTGATCCTCGGCCTCGAGACGCCCGAGAAGAAGAAGTACTACGTGGCGGCGGCGTTCCCGAGCGCATGCGGCAAGACCAATCTCGCGATGCTGGTGCCGCCCAAGATATTCAAGGATAGAGGCTGGAAGGTCACGACCATCGGCGAGGATATCGCCTGGATCAAGCCCGGCAAGGACGGCCGGCTCTACGCGATCAACCCCGAGGCCGGCGCGTTCGGCGTCGCGCCTGGAACCTCGCAGTTTACCAATCCCAACTGCCTGGAAGCGGTCAAGCACGACACGATATTCACCAACGTTGCGCTGCTGCCGGACGGCGATGTGTGGTGGGAAGGCCTGACGAAAGAACCCCCGAAAGAGCTCACGGACTGGCAGGGCAATGCCTGGACACCGGCATGCGGGCGCAAGGCGGCTCATCCCAACGCGCGCTTCACCATGAGCTGCAGCCAAATCCCGTCCGTGGATCCGGATTGGGAAAACCCGGACGGGGTGCCAATCAGCGTGTTCCTGTTCGGCGGGCGGCGCGCGACCGCCGTGCCGCTGGTGACGGAGTCGTTCGATTGGACGCACGGAGTGTACCTGGCCTCGACGATGGCGTCGGAAACGACCGCCGCGATCGTGGGCCAGGTGGGCGTGGTGCGGCGCGATCCGTTCGCGATGCTGCCCTTCTGCGGTTACCACTACGGAGATTACTTCAAGCACTGGCTCAAGATCGGCAAGGGCCTCAAGCAACCGCCGCGCATCTTCGGCGTGAACTGGTTCCGGCAGGACGGGAAGGGCGAGTTTATCTGGCCCGGCTTCGGCGATAACATGCGCGTGCTGAAATGGATCATCGACCGCATCGAGGGCAAAGTGGACGCCGTAAGGACCCCGCTAGGGCTGCAACCGCGCTACGAGGACCTCGAATGGGGCGGACTCGAAGGCTTCACGCGCGAGCGCTTCGAGGAATTGACGAAGATCGACCCCGCGATCTGGCGCAAGGAAGTGCAGGACCACGCGGAGCTGTTCGAGAAGCTCAAGGCACGTATGCCGCAGGAGCTTTACGCGCAGCGGGACGCCCTGGAACGCGCCCTGTAGCCCAGGCCGCATTCCAATCGTCAACCCGAATGCGCGACGATTTGTAACCTGCTCTGTAAATGGTTGGAGGACGGATACCCAGCGCGGTGTCTGCTGGAAGGAGCGCTGGTGCGTTTGAAGAGTGTTCGAACTTTCATCTATCGAGGGCGACCGGCTTCTGGGTCGCCATCGATGTAATGATGGCTGTGACCAGGCAGGTCCCGAGGGAGGACCCTCGGGGGAGACGGGCCATGACTGAGAGCGGGTTTTATGTTATCTACGCTCTAAGGGCAGAACTGATCAATGCGGGAGGGCGTCTCTTGAATCGCGCGCCTTATCGTGGCCAAGGCGACGAGCACGATCTTTGGGCCTCAGAGGTCTTTATGGTGAACGCGGATTATAGCGAACGGGTAGTTTTGATCTCGGGGAGGGGCGTTACCGCTTCCCATGGGGCGAAGACATCAGAGACAAGCCTAAACCGTTGACAGGTCACGCCCTCTCGCAACAAGAAGAACACTAGAGCTGAGGTGCCATGAAGTACATTGCGGCTCTTCCCGTGCAGGTTCTATTCATCGCCGCACTGTTAGCGATGTTGTTCCTGCCATTTGTTGGGCTCTATCTTGTGGTCGTACGAGGGCGTCGGCAATTGGTACAAGAATGCCAGCGGCCGCGTGATCGCCAACTCGCCCTGGCGCCTGGTGGATTATTGGAATTTTACCCGTAGATTTTCTTCGGCGGATTATCTGTTGACGTATCGTGCCAACGCCGCCGGTGCCCGTGTCGGCGCGGAAAGTTCTACCGGTAGGTCGAATGGCAAGGAGGAACGCCATGAGCCGCTTGTTCGGGCCGCTGCGCCAGATGGGTGTCGTGGTGCGTGATATCGAGGCGGCGATGCAGCATTGGGTGAAAGTGTGCGGGGTGGGTCCGTGGTTCTACACCGACAAGCTGCCGGTTACCGCCTTCACCTATCGCGGCACGCGCCATGACGATGTGCATCTGTCCATCGCGTTGGCCAATTCCGGCGATATGCAGATCGAGTTGATCCAGCAGCGCTGCGACACGCCTACCATGTATCGGGATTTTCTCCGCGCTGGTCATGAGGGGTTGCAGCATTGGTCGAGCTGGCCGGACAAGTACGATGAAATCTATGACCGCGCGCTGGCGACCGGCTACGAAATCGGCCAGGAAGGCGACAGCCCGCGCGGCCGCTTCGTCTATTTCTGGAACGAGGGCCATCCCGGCACGGTGATCGAAATGGCAGACCTGACGCCGGCCCGCAAGCGCATTTTTGACGGTGTGCGCGCGGCCGCCCAGAACTGGGACGGCAAGGATCCGGTGCGTCGCAGCTGGCCGACCTGACGCGGCGCTACGCCAGCTGTTTCGCAGTTGCCGCCGGATGCGAGGGGCCAGCAAACTGGCCACCACTTCGCAAAACATCTCCGTGGTCAGCCGGCCCGTGTTCGTGTTGTAGCGGGACACATGGTAGCTGTTGGCGAGAAGAAGCCCGTCGAGCAGCGCATGAATCTCGCCGTGGCGGAAGCGGATCCGGGTGGGCGGGATGCCGCAGGCCTTCAGCACCGCTTCGTCGTCTCTGCTTCCGAAAACAATCTCGCAGTCGACAGCCGGCCGATCTGTGACACGTTATTACGTATCATTGACATCGACCTGGCACCGTGCTAACTCATAGCCCGATCGCGTGGCCGGCACCCTTGGGGGAGGATTCGGATGGAGGCGTTGCCCGTCAGCCCGTTGACCCGAGACACGCTCGAGGAGCGTGTCCACGCCCAGATCCGTGACGCGCTGATGGAGGGCCGGTTCGCCGCGGGTCAGCCCATCACGCTGCGGGCGCTGGCCCAGGCACTCGGCGTGAGCCCCACCCCGATCCGGCACGCCCTGAGCCGCCTGGTGGCCGAGGGGGCGCTGATCGCGGGACCCAACCGCACGCTCACCGTGCCGACCCTCACCGCCGCCGCGTTCGAGGAAATCACCGCGATGCGGTTGCTGCTCGAGGGTCTGGCCGCCGAGCGCGCAGCCCGGCGCATCGACGAGGTGGGGATCAGCGAACTGGAGCGGCTGTGCGACGTGATGGACCAGGCGTACGAGGCCAAGGACCTGCTCGGCGCGCTGAGGGCCAACCGTGACTTCCACGCCGCCGTGCACCGGGCCGGGGGCTCCGCGGTGCTCGTCGCCCACCTCGACAGCCTCTGGCTGCGGGCGGGCGCCGTTGTGCCGATCGTCATCGAGAAGAGTCTGCACGAGCACTTCGTCCCGAAGGACCCGAAGCATCCCCACCGCCTCGTCGTGGCCGCCCTGCGGCAGCGCGACGGCAAGGCGGCCAAACGCGCCCTCGTGTGCGACATCTCGTGGGCGGCCGACGTGATCATGAAGCATCTCGTATGAACCGGCTTGCCGATGACCCCCACACGGTCAAGGAGGACCCGATGAAACCACCGCGCACGGCCCTCGCCCTCGTTGTCCTCGCGTGTCTCCTGCTCGTCGGAGTCCCCGGCGCCCGGGCGGCCCAGGCCAAGGCCGCCTTCGACTCGGACAAGATGGCCGACATGTCGGACTTCGATCCGAACAACCCGGTCATCCCCACCGGGGACACCATCAAGATCGCGGTGGTGGCGTCCTTCTCCGGCCCGGCCGCGGTCGTGGGCCAGATCTACTTCATCTCCGTCCAGTGGGCCGCCCACGACATCAACAAGCGGGGCGGCATCATGGTCGACGGTAAGCGGAAGAAGATCGAGGTCATCAAGGCGAACCACGCCTCCCAGCCGGCGGAGACGAAGAAAGTCGCCGAGCGCATGGTGCTGCAGGAGAAGGTGCACGTGCTCTGGGGCACCGACGGCAGCCACCTGATGAAGGTCATCAACCAGGTGGCCGACAAGTACAAGGTCATCGCCCACACGACGGCCGCGCTCTCCGATGAGCTGTACGACGAGACGAGCTTCAGCCGCTACTCCTTCATGTCGTCGTTCTCCACCGAGCAGATCGGCCGGGCCGCCGCCTACTACTACGGCAAGGTCCGGAAGAAGGAGAAGAAGTTCTACATCCTCGGCCAGGACTACCTGTTCGGCCACTCGCTCGCCGACGGGTTCAAGAAGGGGCTCAAGGAGTACTACCCCGAGGCCGAGCTGCTCGGCGAGGACTACCACCCGCTCTTCATGAAGGACTTCGCGCCGTACCTCCAGAAGATCAAGGCCTCCAGCACCGAGGTCATCTTCACCGGCGACTGGATCCCCGACGCCGAGAACCTCCTCGTCCAGGCCCGGCAGATGGGCGTCACGCTGCCGTTCGCGAACCTCTTCCTCGACGAGCCGAACATGCTCCATCGCGTGGGCGTGGACGGCACCACCGGGCTCGTGCACGTGAGCCAATACGGCTCCGAGGGCGGCTTCTTCAAGACGCCGGGCCAGACCAAGGCGTACAAGGCCTGGAACACCCTGTGGAAGACGAAGTGGGGCCCGCCCTACAACACCCGCCTCTACGAGCACGGGACGGGAAACATCGGCTCGTACATCCAGCAGACGTACTGGCTGCTGAGCGTGATCGAGCGGGCGGGAAGCACGGACCCCGAGAAGATCATCAAGGTCTGGGAGGGCGACAGCTACCAGCTCCTCAATGGGAAGGTCCTGACGATGCGGGCATGCGACCACAAGGCGATCCAGGATCTCCACGTCGAGGAATACGTCGGGCCCGCGAAGCAGCGGGAGTCGTTCAACATCGCGCCGTATTTCTGGTATGAGGGAACCTCGAGCGTTGGCCCTTCGGTCATGATCCCGGCCAAGTACGTGCTGCCGAAGATGGACCGCAGCCTCGCGCGCTGCAAGGACAAGAGCGAGGCCGGCGACTGACTGGACGTCGGGGGGAGCGACGCCGCTCCCCCCGACACCCCCCACCGGGAGCGCGCGCGCCCAATTACTTGAGAACAGTTGCGCCGGCGAAGCCGCCGCTCGAACGACTCGGCGATCACTTCAGCTCCTGACTGGGGCTGGCAGAGGACAAAGCGTGGACCCGACAACGGCGATGTACGTGGCCCAGGGTGTTCACGGGCTGGCGTACGGGATGTTGCTCTTCCTGGTGGCGTCGGGGCTCACCATGGTGTTCGGGATGATGGGCATCCTGAACATTGCCCACGCCTCCTTCTTCATGCTGTCCGCGTACTTCTCCTACCAGGTGCTGGCGGTGTTCGGGAGCTTCTGGCTGGCGCTCCTCGTCGCGCCCGTGGTAGCAGCCGTCCTGGGCGTGCTGTGCGAGCGCCTGCTCCTCCGGCGGGTGCACGCCTTCGGGCACATGGGGGAATTGATCCTGACCGTGGGCATCTCACTGGTCATCCTGGAGGGTGTCAAGGTGTTCTGGGGGACGGAGAGCCTGCCGATCCACGTCCCGGCGGTTCTCGAGGGGCGGCTGGCGCTCGGCGGTCTCGACTACCCGCTCTATCGCGTGTTCGTGATCGGCCTGGCATTGGTGGTGCTGGGCATCTTGGCCGCGCTGCTCTACACGACGCGGCTGGGCACGGTGGTGCGGGCCGCCGTCTCCGACGCGGGCATGGTGAACGCCCTCGGTGTCAACGTACCGCTCGTCTTTATGCTCGTGTTCGGCACGGGCACGTGGCTGGCGGGCGTGGCCGGCGTCGTCATCGCGCCCATCCTTACTGTCTACCCCGGCTTGGCCGACCAGATGGGCATGGACGCGTTCGTGGTGGTAGTGACAGGCGGCCTGGGCAGTCTCTGGGGCGCCTTCCTTGTGTCGATCATCCTCGGCGAGCTGAACTCCTACGGCGTGCAGTTCGTGTCCCAGCTCGCACCGGTCCTGATGTTCCTCTTCATGGCCATCGTCCTGGCCTTCCGGCCCATGGGCCTGTTCGGCGAGAGGGAATGACGCCTACCACGCTGCGATGGATCGGCGGGAGCCTTGCGCTTGCCGCCCTGCTCGCCTATCCGTACCTGTTCGGCATCTACTTCACCAACGTGTTCGTCACGTTCGGCATCTTCGCCCTGTACGCGGTATCCTTCAACCTCCTTCTCGGCTTCACCGGGCTCCTCAGTTTCGGTCACGCCATGTTCTTCGGGGCCGGCGGCTACGGCACCGCGCTCGCCCTGACGCACATCAAGAGCCTGCCGCTATTGCCCGCCCTGGTCATTGGCGTGGCGGCAGCGGTCGCTCTCGCCCTGCTCCTCTCTCCCCTCATGGTCCGGGTAAGCGGCACCGCCTTCTCGATGCTTCACCTGGCCTTCGCCCAGCTGATGTACGTCCTGGCCCTGAAGTTGCGGGCGATCACCGGGGGCGAGGACGGAATCGGCGGGTTCGCCATCCCGCCGTTCCGCATCCCCGGCCTCGTGAGTGTCGACATGAAGGACCCGTCGAGCTTCTATTACTTCGCCGCCGCCGTGCTGGGACTAAGCGTCTTCGTCCTCTGGTTCGTCACCAAGACGCCGTTCGGGAGCGTCATGGTCGGTTTGCGGGACAATCCCAGGCGGGTCGCCTACCTGGGTTTCAGGGTTCCCCAGACCAAGGCGGTCGTGTACCTGCTCTCGGCCGGCTTCGCCGGGGTGGCGGGGTCGGTCTACGCGCTGTTCCAGAACCTGATCTCGGCCGACGCCTTGCACGTCCTCAACTCCTTCACGCCGGTGACGATGACGATGATCGGCGGCGTCGGGAGCTTCTTCGGCCCGATCTTTGGCGCGGCGATCTTCGGGCTCATCAGCGAGCTGACCAGCCGGTACACCGAGCGCGTCGAGCTGGTGGTGGGGCTGATCCTGATCCTCGTCATCATGTATGCCCCGCTGGGGTTCATGGGGTTTGTGGACGCTGTGCGGGCCCGGGCCCGCGCGCGCTTCGCGCCGCGGGGCGCCACGGAGATCGCGCGGTGATCCTCGAAACCCGGGACCTCTCCCACGACTTCGACGGTCTGCGGGTGTTGTCCCGCGTCAACCTGAGCGTGCGTCGAGGCGAACGGCACGCCGTCATCGGCCCCAATGGGGCCGGCAAGACCACGCTCTTCAACGTCATCTCCGGCACCTACGCGCCGCGCAGTGGCCGGGTGTTCTTCAAGGAACAGGACGTGACCGCGGCACCCCCGCACGCGCTCGTGCGCCTTGGCATGGGGCGCTCCTTCCAGATCACCAGCACGTTCCCCAGACTGACCGCGTTCCAGAACGTCCGCATGGGGATTCTGGGCCGGCGGGGGGTGCGCTTCAACCTGCTCCACATGGTGGACGCGATGCGGGACGTCACCGAGGAGGCCGAGGAGGTCCTCCGGCGGATCAACCTCACCGCGGAGCGCGATCTGCCGGCCCGCTTGCTCTCGTACGGCAAGCATCGGGCCCTGGAGATCAGCCTGGCCATGAGCACCGACCCCGAGCTGGTCCTGCTCGACGAGCCGACCGCCGGGATGTCGCGGGACGAAACTCGGAACGCCGTCGACTTGATCCGCCGACTGACTGAGGGGCGGACCGTTGTCATCGTCGAGCACGACATGGACGTGGTGTTCTCGCTGGCGGACCAGATCACCGTGCTCCACCACGGCGAGATCCTCGCCACGGGGTCGCCCCGCGAGATCAAGGCGAACCAGGCGGTCCGGGACGCCTATCTGGGAGAGGTCGCGGACTAGGCGATGCTGCTCGAGATCGAGGGCTTGAACACCTACTATGGCGAGAGTCATGCGTTGCGAGATTTCTCGCTGACCGTTGGGGAGGGCGAGATCGTCGCGCTCCTGGGGCGCAACGGCATGGGAAAGAGCACCGCGCTGAAGAGCATCATCGGGCTGGTCCGGGCGAGCTCGGGACGAGTGCTCTATCGCGGCAAGGACCTGGCAGGAGCGCCCCCGTACAAGGTGGCCCGCGCCGGCATCGGCTACGTACCGGAGGAGCGACGTATCTTCCCGAACCTCACCGTGCTCGACAACCTGTCGATGGGGATCAAGCGAGGCCGGGCCGCGGCCAATCGCTCTGCCACCACGTGGACCGTCGAGCGGATCTACCAGCACTTCCCGTTCATGCGGGAGCGGACCGCCCAGAAGGGCCGGCTCCTGTCGGGAGGCGAGCAGCAAATGCTCGCCATCGCCAGGACCTTGATGGGCAACCCCGACCTGGTGCTCGTGGACGAGCCCACCGAGGGCCTCGCCCCACTCGTGGTGAAGGAGGTTCGCGACGTGCTAGCGGAGGTCAACCAGGCCGGGGTGTCGATCCTCCTCGTCGAGCACAACCTGAAGGTGGCGATGTCCCTGGCCCACCGCGTCTACCTCATGGGCAAGGCCCACGTCGGATTCAGCGGGACCGTCGAGGAGCTGAACGCCCAGCCGGAGATCCGCGCGCGATACCTAGAGGTGTAGGAGCCAGCGTGTCGATGCGCGTGTCTTAGTGGGTGTCGCCCAGCTTCAGCCGGCGGTGCAGCCGGGCGAGGGGCGCGGGCGCCCACCAGTTCCACTCGCCCATCAGCCGCATGGTCGCGGGTACGAGGAGGGCGCGGACCACGGTCGCGTCCACCACCACCGCGATGCCCATCCCGATTCCGATTGCCTGGATGGGGACCATGTCGGCCGTCCCGAAGGCGAAGAATACCGCGGCCATGATGGCCGCCGCCCCCGTGATGAGCCGGCCCGTACGCTCCAGCGCGAACGCGACCGCTTGCGTGTTGTCACCGGTGCGATCGTACTCTTCGCGGACCCGGCTGAGCAGCAGGACCTCGTAGTCCATCGAGAGACCGAACATCACACAGAACATGATGATCGGCGTCGAGGTCTCGATGGGCCCCGGCGTGAAACCGAGCCAGCCGCCGAGATGGCCGTCCTGGAAGATCCACACCAGCGCGCCGTAGGAGGCGCTGATGGACAGCACGTTCATGACGACCGCCTTGAGCGGCAGGAGCAGGGAGCCGAGGAGCATGAAAAGCACCACGTAGGTCGCGACCAGGATGACGGCGACGGCGACCGGGGCGTTGCGGGCGATGGCGTCGGCGAAATCGAGATCGAGAGCGGTCTGGCCGGTGACGAGGACCTCGCCGTCCACCGGCGGGTGCGCCGCGCGGATCGTCCGCACGAGGTCGTGCGCCTCCTGGGCGCCCGCCCGCAGCGGGGTCGAGACGACGAGGAGCATGAGGCGGTCGCTCGCGGTCTGCGCGAGGGCCTCGCGGAGCGATGGCGGCAGCAGCTCGCGCGGCGTCGCGAAGATCTTCTGGTATTGATCGCGGGTGATGCGGGGATCGATGGACACAGGCCCGTCCACGCGGCTCACGTTCGGGAGCGCGGCGAGCCACCGGGAGAAGTCATGGGCCCGGCCCACCGACTCGGCCGAGCGGGTCCGGCCCCGGGAATCATGGAGCGCCACCACGAGGTGGTTGGCCTCGCCCGCGACGAACTCGCCACGCCGCAGCTCTTCGCCGCGGCGCGATTCCGCCGAGGCCGGCAGCACGCTCGCGTCGCTGCCCCCGAGCCGGAGCCGCAGGAAGGGTGAGCCGACGAGGAGCAGCCCCGCCACGACGGGGAGGAGCACGCGCCAGGGGTGCGCCATTACCGCGGCGGCGAGCCGCCGCCAGGCGCGCCGGCTCCGCTCCGACTGCTCCGGGTTGAGAAACGGCAGCCGGAGCGCGTCGACGCGCGGTCCGAGGATGGCGAGGAGCGCGGGGAGGAAGGTCAGGGCGAAGACGACGGCGAGCAGGACGACGGCCGTGCCCGCCAGTCCCATCGAGGCCAGGCTTCGGAGGCGGAGGCAGAGCATGCCGAGGAGCCCGATGGCCACGGTGAGACCGGAGAAGAGGACAGCCCGGCCCGCGGTCTCCATCGTGCGCGCGAGCGCCTCGGCGCCCGGCCGCCCGCGCAGCTCGTCGCGGAAGCGGCTGACGACGAACAGCGAGTAGTCCACCGCTACGCTGAAGCCGACCATCGAGACCACGTTGACGGCGTAGACGGAGACGGGCGCGACCCGCGACAGCGCGAGCGTCGCTGCCATCCCCGCCGCCACGCTGAGCACGCCGACGCCGAGCGGGAGCGCGGCCGCGATCACGGAGCCGAAGACGAGAACGAGCAGCAGCGGCACCACGGGCCAGAGCACCCGCTCGGCGCGCGCGATGGCTCGAGTGGCCGTCTCCGTGAAGTCGTGGTTGAGGGCCATGGTTCCCACCGGCACCACCTCGAGCGCGTCGGAGCGCACCAGGGCGCGCAGCTCCGCGTAGGCGCCGCTCTCGCCCTGGCCGAGATTGAGGGCGGCGAACTCCGACGGCCCGCTCGTGAGCTCCACCGTCGCCAGGATGCGGCGGCCGTCGCGGGAGACGTGCTGGGGGTCCGGCCCCGCGCCGTCGAACGGCGTCACCACGCGGGCGACTCGCGCATCGTTGCGGAGGGGCGCGAGGGCCCGCGCGACGGCGTCGCGGAAGGCGGGGTCCTTGGCGCGAAGGGACGCGCTGCCGAGGATGAGCCCGAACGACGGGGGCTTCTTCGGCAGCTCCCGCTCGATGAGGGCGATGGCGCGTCCCGACTCCGTGAACCTCGACAGCGGGTTGTTGTCGAACGTCGCGCCCCGGACGATCTGCCAGACGGAGGGGGCCAGCGACAGCACGGAGAGCGCAAGGACGGGCCATCGGTGTCGGTGGACGAAGCGGCCCCAAGCGGCGAACACTACGTGTCGACGTGGAGGACGGGCGGCAGCGATCTGGCCGGCGCGTAGAACGACGGTTCCGGCATGCCGGCCAGGCACTGCCGCGCGAACTCGATGAGGTGATGGCTCACGATGACGCTGTGAATGAACTGCTCGAAGCGCCCGGTGCCGAGCATCCGCGCCGCCATCGCCCAGAAGGCGCGGCGGTAGTCGCCGCGGACGCCCAGGCGCCAGAAGAGCCGCGCGAAGATGCCGAGCCCCCGCAGGATATTGTGCGGAGCGAGCCGGCGCGGGTCCACGGGATAGGGGAGGCGATGGGGGAAGGTATGGGCCTGCTGGTGCGCGTAGCGCGCATAGAGGAACGTGGGCTCGAAGGCCGCCTCGATGCAGCGCCGCCACATGTCGAGCACGGTGTCGTACGGCAGGAGGAAGTCCACGTTGGACTCCCGGCCCTCGCCGGGCACGAGCCGGTCCGCGCGCTCGAGTCGCGTCCAGAGCGGCGTCTTCGGCAGGGCGTAGAGCACGTTGATCGTGAGGATGGGGATCCGCGACGCGTGGATGAACTCGATGATCCGGTCCGCCGTCTCGCGCGTGTCAGTGTCGAGTCCGATGATGATGCCCGAGACGACCTCCATGCCGTAACGGTTGATCGTCTCGACCGCGTCGAGGATGGGCAGGCGCAGGTTCTGCTGCTTGGACATCGCCTTGAGCGCCTCCGGTTCGGGCGTCTCGATGCCGCAGAAGATCGTGACGAAACCGGCCTCGCGCATGAGCCCGAGGAGGGCTTCGTTCTTGGCGATGTTGAGCGTGGCCTCGCAGGCGATCCGGAGCGGGTAGCGGTGGCGCTGCTGCCAGGCGACGAGGTGCGGGAGCAAGTCCAGCGCCGCCTTCGGGTTGGCGATGAAGTTGTCGTCCACGAAGTAGACGGACTGGGCCCCGCCCTCGCGCAGCCGGTCCAGCTCGGCCACCACCTGCTCGGGCGTCTTGAGTCGCGGGTTCCTCCCGTAGAGCGCGGGGATGTCGCAGAACTCGCAGGTGTAGGGGCAGCCGCTCGAGAACTGGACGCTCGCCAGAAAGTACTCCGGGATCGAGATCAGCTCGTAGGCGGGCATCGGGAACGCGGCGAGGGGGAGGCGCTCGCCCGTGGTCAGGACGACCTGGCGCTCGGGCCGGCCCTCGAGGCCGTCGAGCCGCTCGATGAGCTCGTCCGTCGCGTCCCCCATCTCCCCCACGTGGAGGAAATCCGCCTCGGGGTACATCTCCGGGCAGCCGGAGACGGACGGGCCGCCCACGGCCACGGGCCGGCCGCAGGCATGCGCACGGCGCATGATGTCCTCGATATGGGGGCGCTGGACGTGCATGCCCGACACGAGCACAGCGTCGGCCCAGCGAAAGTCTTCGAGCGTCGCCGCCTGCGCGTTCTCGTCCACGAAGCGCACGCGCCAGGACTTGGGCAGATAGGCGGCGATGAGCAGCAGCCCCTGCGGCGGCATGAAGGCGCGGACGCCGCCCAGGAGCGCGTAGGCGTGGTGGAAGGTCCCGAACGACGGCGTGTAGTGCGGGAAGACGCAGAGGATATTGCGGACCGTTGTCGGGCTATAGGGGGTTCGCATGCGGGATGGCCGGTCTCGGCCGCTTGAGCAAAAGTGTACCATGGCCTTCAACCGATCAAGGAACGCCTTCGCTCGTGTGATCCGCGGCGATCGCGCAGTATTCTCAGGCTGTCATGCCCACCGTGACCGTGGATGAGGAGTCCCGCTACTACGAGGTAAGCGGTACAGGGCCTCCGCCGTATTGGACCAAGGTCCACTAGACGACCTCCTGATGACGTCGGCTAGACTCAGCGTGTCGCCTTGAACACATACGGGGCACAATAGGAGGGATCGCCTTGGAGCGCTACGACCTGGTCATCATCGGCGGCGGGGCCGCCGGCATCAATGCGCTGAAAACGGCCGTCACACTCGGGGCCCGGGTCGTGCTCGTCGAGCGAGGGCCGCTCGGCGGCACGTGCGTCAACCGGGGGTGAATTCCGAAAAAGACCTTGGTAAGGTCAGCGCGCATTCACCGGCTCACGAAGGACGCGGCGCGGTTCGGCACGACCGCCGGCGCCGTCGAGCTGGACTGGCCGGCGGTCGTCCGCCGGCAGCATGACATCGTCAAGGAGTTTCAACCGCTCCCGGCGTCGCTGGCGCACGCCGGTGCCGAGGTCGTGCTGGGCGAGGCCAGGTTCAGCGATCCGCACACGATCGCCGTGAACGGCTCGGCCCTGTGGGGCGAGAAGATCATCATCGGCGCGGGATCCGCGCCCGTCATGCCTGCCGTACCGGGTATCGATGCCGCGATCACGTCGGACGAGATCCTGTTCCTACCCGTCTTTCCGACGCGTCTCGTCATCGTCGGCGCGGGGGCCATCGGTCTCGAGATGGCCGGCGCGTTCAGCGATTTCGGCGCTGACGTCACGGTCATCGGGCAGGAGAGCGAAATTCTTCCGGCCTTCGACCCGGACGTCGCCGGCTATGTCAGGAAGATTCTCGAGAGCCGAGGCATCACGTGTCATCTCGGCGCGACGCTCACGGGCTTCTCCGGAACACGGGGCGCCGTGACCACGCACTTCACGCATCACGGCGAGCCGCGCGCGCGGACGGCGGACCAGGCGTGCCTGGCCATCGGACGCCGGTGGAGCCCCGCCACGCTCGGAGCCGAACGCCTCGGTCTCGAGATGGGCCACCTCGGCCTCAAGGTCAGTCCCTATCTGCGGACGTCCGTGGCGCACATCTACGCCGCGGGGGACGCCGCCGGCAACATGCAGCTCACGCCGGTGGCCGCGTACGAGGGTCGTCTCGCCGCTCACAACGCGCTCGAAGGCGACCGGATGACCACCGACGAACGGATCGTGCCCCAGACGATCTTCACGACACCGGAGGTCGCCAAGGTCGGTCGGACCCACCGGGAGGTGGAGGCCAGCGGCGTCCGGTGCCACGTCGCGACCCACGACATGCGGGGGGCGTCGAACGGCCGCGCCACCGGCGAGGACGACGGGTATCTCAAGCTGGTGTTCGACGCCATCGACGAGCGGCTGCTCGGTGTCCAGATGGTGAACTATGCGGGCGCCGAGCTTATCCAGATGGCGGCGATGGCCATCCGCAGCGGCATGACGGCGAATGCGCTCGCGGCCCAGCTCTCCGTCCATCCGAGTCAGACGGAACGCTTCATCAAGATCGCCGCCCACGACCTCCACGAGATCTGTGAGGTGCCGGAGCGCCCGTGAGGCCGTGAGCCCGTCCCCACGCTCGTCCTCTCACCGCTCGAACACGGCGCCGCAGAAGCAGGTGGCGCGCTCGACATAGCCTCCTACGACTCCATCTTGCCCACGTCGCCGGTCAATGCCCCCGCCCTTTGCCTTTGTGCTTGGCATGATCCCAGTGCTCCTCACGCTGCCGCCATGCCTGCTCGTGGGATTCCTCGTGCCACTCACGCCCGTAATGAGCCTCCCACCGCGGCGGCGCGTCACGACGGCCCCCCTTCCAGTGTGGAGGGGGCACGCGGTAGTAGCGGACGGGCACGCGGAGCAGGGGCATCGGGACGTGCGCAGGCGCGACCCCCGCCCACGGGCCGTTCCAGGTATGCCCGACGTGCCATCCACCTCCCGCGAAGAGCCAGTACTGATGAGCATAGAAGAAGATGTTCTCGGGGGCGCGAGGAGCGTAGTAGACGGCGGCTCCGGGGATGACCGTGAGTGTCGGCGGGCCCGGGAGCTGAATCCCGATGTTGACACCTACTTGAGCATGCACGGGTTCCGTCACTGCCAACGCGAGCAACGCCGCAAGCACGAATAGTTTCACGGTCTCACCACACACATGCTCTCGCGCGCCGTTAGGCACCCGGAGCCTCGGGGGCGGTGCTGTCGGCCGGGGAAAAATCGGCGCGCTCCTTGAGCATGTCGGGGATGGGGTGACGGCTCAGAAGGCGCTCCAGCTGATCGGCGTCTCCAATGGGGCCATGCTCAGCGCGAAACCTCACGATGATCTCTACCTCGGCGGGGGTGATTCCGGGAAGCTCCAGCAACTCTTGTGCGTTGGCCAGATTGACTCTCACTCGGGTTGGCATACGCGCCTCCGTGGCTGCGAAGTGAGAAACACAAACGCCCCCGGCGGTTGATTCACCGGGCGCTCTCCTTTGAGTGTCGCTCCATCAGCCGTTTCGTCAACAGTACGAGACCGAAAATCTGCGTCCATTCTGAAACGATGTTTCCGACGACCTGCCCCCATTTGGCCTCAGAGTTCATCGAAGTATAGACCGCAATCCAGCCGATTCCCGTGACGATGAGAAAAAGGCTGAGAGAGTGGTCGCGCAGTAGCTGCCGGACGGGACTCAAGAGGGTTCGCGGTGGACGTCGGCTCTCAGCCGAGCCCTTTTCGTACAAGTACTTGGTCACAAATACCATGACCACGACGCCCGACCAGTCGGCGATTGCATTGCCAAAGAACGAGCCAATATGAGTGCTGTTGCTGGAGACACTGTACAGACAAATCCACAGGATGAGGATGCTGACCGAGGCGATGCTCAACGAATGCTGACGAAGGAAACTGTGTTTGCGACCCCCGTGCTTCACGATGCGGGTGACGCAGCGTGGGCACTCTCGAGCGTCAGCCCCACCTGGGTCAGCGTCCGCTGCGTATCGAGCACGGTCGTCTCGACGTGATCGGCCCCGGCCGCGAGCAGGTGCCGGCGATCGGCATCCTTTTCGTCGTGGAGACCCCAGCGACCGACCACGATCTTGAGCTCTGGACATTGCGAACGCAGGCGCTTACAGAGATGCCGCGCTTGGCTCAAGCCGCCCGGAGCCACGGCCCCGATGCAGAGGAGCGCGGGGCGGTGCAGGTCGACCCAGGCGACCACTTCGGCCGTGAGCATCGAGGCGCCGATCATCTCGATCCGGTACCGCGCGGGGTCCAGCAGATGTCGCACCATCTCGAGCGCCAGGGCATCCGCCTCATCGCGAGCGGGACACCCTACGATCCAGACCCGGGTGTCGGCGCCGCGGTCACTCAGGGAGAGGTCCCCCGGGTCCCTCTCTGAGGGGGCGGGAGCGTCGTGGGCGAGAACGTCGAGGATCTCTCGGGTCGCCTGTCCTACGAACTGCGTGTCACCCTCGCTCAACAGACCGCGATCGCGGTCCTGCTTCGCATAGTAGAGCGCGGGCAGGAGCACCGCGTCGTAGACCGACTCCCGTCCGTCCGCGCTCACGTAGTCCTCGACGATGTCGGCCGCCTCGTCCTGGTCGCGCGCGAGCAGTCGCTGGTAATAGCGCGCCTTGGCCTCGATGACCGGCCGGTCACCCATGAGGACGACGAGGAACCCCAGGGCGGGCAGGTGCCTGCCGAGCACGAGTAGGCAGACCGTCAGGGGCGTCGCCAGCAGCAGTCCCACCGGTCCCCAGAGCCAGGTCCAGAAGGTCACCGCTACCAGGAGCGCGACCCGCGAGACCCCGGCGCTCTGACTGTACAGCCACGGCTCGATCACCATGTTGGTGACGACCTGTTCCGCGAGGAATAGACCGACGACCAGCGCCGGCTGGAGCCATCCTGGGAAGATCGCCAGGCTGAGGGCGAACGGCAGGAGGGCCGCGCTGTATGTCCCCACGTACGGGATGAACCGAAGGGCTGCCGCCAGGGACCCCCAGGTGACGGCGTAAGGGACCCCGATCAGGAACAGGCCGAGTCCTACCACCACGCCAAAACTGCCGTTCATGATGGATTGCATGAGTAGGTACTGGCTGATGCGCGCCCCGGCTTCGTCCAAGGCTCTGGTCGTTGCCGTCACCCGCCGATAGCCGATCAGCAAAATCACCCGATCCCGGAGCTCCCGGCGCTCGAGCAGCATGAAGACCATGAGCACAGCCACGACCACCGCGCTCGCCAACGCTTGGAGGAGGCTTGGCAGGTGGGCGAGAATGGACGGGGACTCCAGGGCGACGGCGATCGGCTTTTGACTCGTCACGCCCGGCTTGTCCGTCTTCTGGATCTCGCCGACGACGTCCTCCACAGTCTTCTGAACCTTCTCCATGGAACCGCCCTTGCTGGCTCCGCGAAGATCCGCGATTCTGTGCTGGATGTTCAGGCTGTACCGTGGCAGCTCGTCCGCGAGCGTCACCATCTGGCGAGTGAGCGTCCAGCCAACCCCGCCCAGGACCGAGAGGGCGAGGAGGACAGTCACGAGGACCGCCGGCACCCGACCCAGCCCCCGCCGCTGGAGGATGTCGACGACGGGGCTCAGGAGGAACGTCAGCAGGACGGCCAGCGCCAGCGGGATCAGCACGCCCTGCAGCCAGTACAAGGCCGCTACGACGAGCGCGATGATTCCCCAACCCTTGTTCATGTCCGTTCCTCCGCCGACGATGCGCGGTGAGGGCGTCAACTCTTCTTCAGCGCGATTCTCGTTCAATGCCGGTGGCTTTGCTCTGGCTCGACTCAACCTTGACGACTTGGGCCGACTGCGACTGGCGCCCCCTCTCCCAGGTTACTCGCCGGACGTCAACGCCTCATGGAGGGAGAAATGATGATCGCGGAAGAGAATGCCCAGCATCACCAGCGCAGCGACGAGGTTCCCACCGAGGATCGCCCATGGGCGGAGCGCGTTGAACAGCCACGAACCCAGAACCATCATCGCCAGGAAGGCGGCCACTTCGAAACAGCAGAAGAGCATGAACACGCCGAACAGCACGTGCCGGTCACGCTCGGCGAGAGCGAACAGGCCCGCGGCCGCCACCCCGAAGACGAGAAAGACCAGCCCGTGGACTGCCGTGTACTTCAGGACGATGCCCGGCGCGATCGTCAGCGTGGCGGTATCTCGCAGACCCTCGAAGAGCACCGCGCCGAGTAGAGCCGGGGTTCGGAACGGCGTGGCGGCGGCCAGGTCATACAGGAAGAACCAGACGGCGACCGCAGCAGCCCCCGCGAGCCCGACCAGAATTCCCTCGTACAGTATCCTCTCTCGACCCATGATCATCTCCTCGCCGTAACGCGACGTCCCTGAGTTGTAGTGATCGACGACCCCGCGGAGTCCCGCGAAGCGGCCGTTGTGGTAGAAGCTGCCCTTCTCGTGGGTCCAGAGCCCCCTCGAGAGGCGCCGTGCGGTAGGCGCGCGCAGACTAGCTGGAGGCTCACTCAGGACCGCGCAGGCGTCACCACACCCTCACTTTAGTCGGCCCGATTCCGTCTGCCCATTGTACCTTGGTCCATCCCGATCGCCCTCGGAAGCTCATCGACTGCCGGGAAGCGCCGGAGGCTGTGAGACGGCCCCCAGGGCCGCCGTGTCGGAGAACAGGCTTTATGTTGCCTACGCGTCGACGAGATCAATGCAGGGCTCCTGACCTACGCATGATCATTCCTGCAACGTCGGCGCCTCGAAGCGCAGGCGAAGCGTGGTGCCAGGGTAGACCGTCTCGTGCTCGTTGACGAGCGCGCAGAGCTCACGGAGGGCTCGCGTGGCCCTGGGGC
>JAUSJX010000118.1 GCA_030647435.1 Candidatus Rokuibacteriota bacterium | reverse complement strand
CCTACATTCCGCACCTCGCGTGACGCGTTCTCGGGGATTTCGCCTACCTCCAACGCCTTTCTGTTGAACGACTTGCGTCAGTCGTAGGGAACGTTGCGACCCTCCATCAGGCCACGCAGGAGAGCCGTCTGCTCGCGGTCGATGGCGTCGAGGTCGCGCAGGGCCTTTTTGAAGTTCCTGTAGAGATCGACCCGGCGCCGGACGTCCTCGACGTCGGCCAGGCGCACGACCTGGCAGCGCCGACGGGCGTCCCGAGTGGTGGCGAGCACCCAGGCGTCGTGCGCGGGCGTCGTGGCGCAGTGGCATGTCGGCTTGCCGCAGGTGCGCTTGACGAGGGAGAGGCTGCCAACCAGGAACGGATCGTCGTCGCAGAGGGCCTCGAGGAGGCGAGCCCGTCGCTGCTCCAGGACGCGGAGCTTCCGGATCGTCGCGAGAGTCTTGTTGCGTGTCATGCTTGTATCAGTATATAGTGAGTTCTGATACAAGTCAACGCGCGAGCCCGGAGGTGGCCGATGCGCACGACACGGAACGGAGCGTCACTCGAGCGACATCATCTCGGGCCGCACCCGATCATTCGCCACTACCTGGAGCGGATGAACTTTCGGGGCATCGTCCGGGACTGTCTGGGCGGCGGCCTGCACCAGGGCCTCGACCATGCCGAGGTGCTCTCGGTCCTGGTCCAGAACATCCTGGTCTCGCGCGGGCCGATGTACCGCATCAAGGAATGGGCGCAGCACATCGAACCCGAGGCCTTGGGCCTGACCGCTGCCCAGGTGGGAGGGCTCAACGACGACCGGCTCGTGCGCAGTCTGGATGCGCTCGTCAGCGAGCGGGGGCGCAGCGTCTTCTTCCGGCTGGCGCTGCGGGTCATCAAGGACTTCGAGGTCAAGGCCCCTCGCGTCCACTTCGACACGACGACCGTCACCCTCTTCGGGCAGTACGCGTCCTCGCAGGCCGAGCCCCGCATCACGCACGGCCACAACAAGGACCATCGGCCGGACCTCAAGCAGCTCGTCTTCGGTCTCAACGTGACCTCGGACGGGGCCGTGCCGCTGCTGCACCACGTCTTCAGCGGCAACCGGACGGACGACTCCGTGCACGTGCGCAACGTCGACGAGCTTCGGGCCCTGCTCGGCCGCAAGGACTTCGTCTACGTGGCCGACAGCAAGCTCTGCACGAAGGAGAACATGGAGCACGTCGCCGGCCACGGCGGCCGCTTCGTCACCATCCTGCCGCGCACCCGCAAGGAGGACATCGCCTTCCGCAAGCAGCTCCGCGAGGGCTCCCCTCCGGTGCGGTGGCGCAAGATCCACCAGGTGGCGAACAAGAGACGCAGCGACGAGCCGCCCGACGTCTTCTGCAGCACCGACGCCGGCCCCGACGTCACGGCCGACGGCTACTGCCTGATCTGGATCCGCAGCAGCCAGAAGGCCCGCGTCGACGCGCAGGCTCGTGAGGACCAGGTCCGCAGGGCCCAGATCGAGCTCAAGGTCATGGCTGCCAAGGTTGGCACCCGCCAGCTGCGCACGCCGGCCGCGGTCCAGGCCCGGCTGAAGAAGATCCTCGCCGAGCATCAGGCCACCGGCCTGCTCGAGGTCAGCGTCAGCACCGTCACGGAGATCAGCCATCGCTACCTCCACTCCGGCCGACCCCGCCCCGGTGACCCCGTGCACGCCATCCGCACGAAGCGACTCCAACTCCACGTCACGCGCAACACCGCTGCCCTGCGCGCCGAAGCCCGCACCGACGGCGTCTTCCCGCTGGTGACCAACCTCCAGGGCCGATCGAAGCGCTCGAAGCGAGAGGTCCTCGAGATCTACAAGTACCAGCCGTACATCGAGAAGCGCTTCGCCCTCACCAAGTCCGAGTACGGCATCGCCCCGATCTTCCTCAAGAAGCCGCGCCGCGTCGTCGCGCTGCTTCACGTCTACTTCGTGGCGATCATGCTCTCCGCGCTGCTGGAACGTCAGGTCCGGGCGGCGATGAGCCGACAGGGCCTCGAGAAGATCTCGATCCTCCCGGAAGGGCGCGCCACCGCCACACCAACGACGCCGCGCATCCTCGAGAACTTCGCCGGCGTCTCCTGGCATGCGTTCCGCGAGGGCGACCGATCGATCCAGTTCCCCGTCGAACTCAAGCCCGTCGCCAGCTTGCTGCTCGGACTCGCCGACGTCCCGCGGGAACTCTACAAGTAGTCGCCAGATCCTCCCACGCCCAACGTGGGATAATCCACGGGAACGCCCTCAGACAAGTGCGGAATGTAGGCTGGAATCATGTGAACCCCCACAAACAAAAACAGCGAAGGCCCTTCGTCAATGGTCGACGCCAAGTATCCTCCAGTGGCTCGATCAACTCTCCCAGCCACCGGGGAATAATGTGTAGCGTTCTTTACAGACCAGCCACCAGAAAGCCCAGCGGTGGCTGGTCTATGAATGTTGGATATGGGTTACTTCACATTACGCGGCGCTTCACATGAAACCTGTAATGTGGAGCTCCACATTACAGGTTCAGGTTGAGCCCGCCGCCGAAGCGCTGCACGGCGGTCACGGTCCCGGTGCGGCCCGCTGGGATGCCCTGTCTCTGGGCCTGCTGGCGATAGAAGTCGAGCAGCGCCCGGGCATGGACTGCGAGCACCGCGCGCCTGAGCCCGTGATCCCACGCCACGAGGTACCGCAGCCAGGAGAACGGCAGCAGGTGCTCAAATGTGCAGCGCTCGCAGCGCACCCGGGCAAAGCCGTGGGCCAGCACCCCACAGGTCAGGAACTCGCGAAACTCCCGCGCGATGAACTCGGGCAGGCCGGCGCCGTCGGCCCGGTCGGCGGCGGCGCGCAGGAAGTCATCCAGGTGTTCCCGGATGACCCCGTGGAGCGCGCTCGCTTCCGCGTGACGGGGTTGATAGCGCTCGCTTGCACGGCCCATGCTCCTGCGTAGCGCCGACGGCGAAGCGCGCCAATGCCCAGAAACTGATACAGGACTGAGAGACTCCGCCGATCTTCGAAGGGGGGAAGGGATACGCTAGCTTGGCCACGAAACCCGCCGGCGCTTCAGAGCGCCGGCGGCTCGCTGATTGGCGAGTAAGGATCGGGGGAATCTAGAGTGCTGCCCCAGCTGCTGTGAGTGCTGGGCGGCGGGTTGAGAGGCCCGCTGCTCTTTCCCAGGTGTGGGCTGCCGCGAGGACTGATGATTCTCCCAGGGGGCGGCCGATCAGCTGGAGCCCGATGGGGAGCCCGCCCGCCGTGAAACCGCAGGGCACCGAGATCGCGGGCACGCCCGCGAGACTCGCCGGCGTGGTGTAGGAGCGCCGGCCGAAGAAGCGCGCGGCGGCGTCTTCCTTGCTCGTGACGGGCGCCGTGTGGCTGGCGATGGCGGGCGCTGGATGCGGTGAGGTCGGCGCCAGCAGGAGATCGAACTTCCCGAGCGCCGCCAGCAGCTGCTCGCGGATGAGCGCGCGGGCCCGCGCCGCCCGGTGGACGGCGACGGCGGGGATGAGTCCCGCGGTGACGAGCCGGCGCCGCGTGCCAGCATCGTATTCCTCCGGACGCGTCGTGAGCCACGGCTTGTGGCGCCCCGCCGCCTCTGAGTCGCAGAGCGCCATGAAGACGGCGCCCGCGAAGGGAATCAGCGGCAGCGAGATGTCCTCCACCGACGCGCCAAGGCCTGCGAGCCCGCGCGCGGCCTCCCTCACGGCCCTGCGGACTTCGGGCTGCGCATCGGCGCTGTCCACCAGCTCTGTGACGACGCCGATCCGCAGTCCCGTCGCGCCGCCCGCGAGCGCGGCGCGGTAGTCGGGGACCGCGCTGCGGCTCGTGAGCGGATCCCTCGGGTCGTAGCCCGCGATGATGCCGAGCACGAGCGCCGCGTCCTCCACGGTGCGCGTGAGCGGGCCGATCTGGTCCATGGACCACGCGGCCGGAAAGCAGCCGTGGCGCGAGACGCGCCCCCACGTCGGCCGGAGTCCCACGGCGCCGCAGTAGGAGGCGGGGCTTCGCACCGAGCCGCCGGTGTCCTCGCCCAGCGTCATCGAGCACAAGGCGACGGCGGCGGCGATGCCCGAGCCCGAGGACGAACCACCCGGGTCGTGCTCGGGATTCCAGGGGTTGCGCGGTTGGCCGTACGGGGAGCGGATGGTGCCGCCCAGGGCGAACTCGGTCAGGTGAGCTTGCCGAGGAGGATCGCGCCGGCGGACTTGAGTCTCTCCACGACGGTCGAGTCCGCTGAAGGGACGTTCGCGCGCAGAAGCGCCGAGCCCGACGTGGTGAGGACGCCGGCCGTGTCGATCTGGTCCTTCACCGCGAAGGGAATGCCGTGAAGCGGCCCGCGCCATGCCCCTTTCGCCGCCTCGGCCTCGGCGCGCGCGGCCTCCGCGAGGGCGCTCTCGCGGCAGACGGTGATGAAGGCGCGCAGGCATCCGTCGAAGCGGTCGATCCGCTCGAGATAGGTGGTCACGAGCTCGACGGGGGACACGCGTTTCTCGCGAACGAGCGCCGCCTGGCGCGCCGCCCCGGCGAAGGCGAGATCGTCGTCGGCGGGGCTCACGCGATTCCCTCGGGGCGCGTCGGCCACGGCTCGACCTGCTCCAGCGGCAAGGCATCCAGGGCCACCAGCGCGTCGAGAAAGGCGTTGAGGCGGTGGGCGATCTCCGCGGCGTCGTCACCGGTCAGCGGCAGCGACAGCGACAGCGACGCGGCAAGGCGGCGCACATCCTCTGGCGCGAGATCGGCCATGGCAGGGAATTATAGCATCATTTGACGGCTACGATGGCTTGGGCTAGGCTCGGCGCGTGCTCGACCTCGTGATCCGCGGCGGACGTGTCGTGACGCCCCAGGGCGTCGGCTCCTGGGACGTGGGCGTGCAGGACGGGCGCATCGCGGTGCTGGGCGCCCCCGGGACCCTGCCCACGGAGGCCGCCCGGGTCATAGACGCGACGGGCCTCATCGTGACGCCGGGCGGCGTCGAGCCGCACACCCACCTCGCTCACGCGATCATGTCGCATCCGGAGTCGCCGTCCATCACGCTCGGCCCCGAAGAGGACACGCGGGGCATGGCCTGCGGCGGCACCACGACCCACATCGACTTCTGCTACGTGCGGCCGGGCAGCGACATCCAGCCGGTGCTCGAGCAGCGCGCCGCGCGGTGGAAGGGGCAGTCGCACGTGGACTACGCCTTCCACATCACGCTGGCGGGCGCGCTGTCGCTCCGCGTCTTCGAGCAGATTCCCGAGGCGATCCAGCAGGGGCACCCGTCCTTCAAGGTGTTCACGACCAACATCCTGCCGCCGCACCCCAAGCGCGCGGGCAACCGTCTCGACTTCGGGCGCATCGGCTTCGCCATGGAGAAGGTCGCCGCGCACGGCGGCATCATGGTCGTCCACGGCGAGGACGAGGACCTCGTCCAGTTCAACTACGAGCGCTTCCGTGAGGAAGGCCGGATGGACGGGACGAACCTGCACCTCGTGCACAGCAAGCTCTCCGAGCTGCTGGCCTTCCGGCGCACGATCGCGCTGGCGAAGGCCAACGACGCCGCGGTGTACTTCGTCCACACCTCGGCCAGGGAGGGCGTGGACGCGATCGGCGAGGCGCGATCCCTCGGCCTGCCGGTCTACGGCGAGACGCTGCATCAGTACGCGTGCTTCAACGCCGAGTACTACAAGACGCCGCGCGGCTTCTGCTCGCACACCTATCCGTCGCTCAAGTTCCCCGAGGACCAGAAGGCGCTTTGGGACGGGCTCGTGCACGGCGGGCTCTCGACGCTGGCGACCGACGAGTACCCGACGAGCCTCGAGCTCAAGCTCAGCGGCCGCACGATCGAGGACGTCACGGGCGGCAACGTGGGCGCCGAGGCACGGCTCGGCATCGGCTTCACGGAGGGCGTGGGCAAGCGCGGCATGACGCTCGAGCGCTTCGCCGACATCACGGCGACGAATGCCGCGCGAATATTTGGTCTCTACCCTCGCAAAGGCGTGATCGCGCCCGGCAGCGACGCCGACTTCGCCCTCATCGACCCCTCGATCAGGAAGACGCTCGCCAAGGACGACTTCCACGTGACGGACTACAGCCCGTGGGAAGGCTGGCAGGTGACGGGCTGGCCCGTCGTCACCATCCTGCGCGGCCGCGTCATTGCGGAGCGCGGCAAGGTTCTGGGCTCGACGTCCGACGGCCAGCTCCTGCTCCGTAAGCTCGATCCCCAGGTGTTGCAGCGCCCCGTCTGCTGACCGGAGGTTTCCCATGGCCGGCAAGCTCTTCGACGAATTGGCGGTCGGTCAGGTGTTCCAGCATCAGCCCGGCCGCACCGTCACCGAGGCCGACAACGTCTTTTTCTCGTGCCTCACCATGAACCCGCAGCCGCTCCACGTGGACTTCCACGCCGCGGCCAAGGCCGAGTTCGGCAAGCCGCTCGTCAACAGCCTCTTCACCTTGGGCGTGGCGGTGGGGCTGTCGGTGGGCGACACGACGCTCGGCACGACTGTGGGCAACCTCGGCTTCGAGAAGGTCGAGTTCCCCAAGCCCGTCTTTCACGGCGACACCATCTATTCGGAGACCGAGGTGGTCGAGAAGCGGGAGTCCAAATCTCACCCCGAATGGGGCATCGTCACCTTCGAGCATCGCGCGAAGAACCAGCATGGGGACTTGGTCATGCGCTGCCGGCGGGCGGCCATGATGCGCAGGACAAGAGGCTGAGTGTGCGCCGCTCGCTCCACTTCGTCCCCGGCGGCCAGGAGAAGATGATCGCCAAGGCGCTGACGCTCCCCGCCGACGGGCTCATCCTTGACCTTGAGGATGCCGTGCCGCCGCAGCAAAAGTCCGCCACGCGGCCCATCGTCCGCCGCTGGCTCGAGACGCTCGACTTCGGCGGTCGCGAGCGCTGGGTCAGGATGAATCCCATCTTCACTGAGCACGCCGTGGCCGACCTCGAGGAGACCATCACCGCCCGGCCGGACGGCTACCTCGTTCCCAAGCCGCGCACCGCTGATGACGTGAGGCGCATCGCGGCCCAGCTCGAGCGCCTCGAGGAAAAGCACGGGCTGCCGTTCGGGTCGACGAAGCTCATCCTGATCGCTACCGAGACGCCGCAGGGCCTGCTGAACATCGGCGAAATCACCGCTGCAAGTAATCGTATCGTCGCCATCTCCTGGGGAATCGAGGACCTGTCGGCGGCCATGGGACTGCCGCGCGTGCGCGACGACGCGGGGCGCTACCTGGACATCCCGCGCCACGCGCGCGTCATGTGCGCCGTTGCGGCTTCGGCCGCGGCAGTCGAAGCCCTCGACACCGTCTACACCGACATCCACGATCTGGACGGCCTCCGCCGCGAGTGCCGCGACGGCGTGGCGATGGGTTTTACTGGAAAGATGTCCATACACCCGAGCCAGATCGAGGTGATCAACCAGGAGTTCACGCCGTCCAAGGCCGAGGCTCTGGACGCGCTGGCCCTCATCGCGGCCTTCGAGGAGCACGCGAAGAAGGGCGCCGGCGCCTTCGCCTGGAAGGGCCAGATGATGGACCAGCCGCATCTCACGCGCGCGAAGAAGATCGCCGAGCGCGCGCGGCGGGCGGGCGTGATCTGAAGCGCGGTCTGACGCCGCGCCGCGCCGCCGCGGCCCTGGCGGCGCTCCTCATCGCGAGCGCCATCGTCTTCGCCCTGCCGCTCGGACGCCGCCCGCTCGACAACCAGGACGAGGCCCGCTACAGCCTGCTGGCGCGCAAGGCCGTCGAGAGCGGCCACTGGATCCTGCCCCGCGTCCGCGGCGAGGTCTACCTCAACAAGCCGCCGCTCTACTTCTGGACGGTCGCCGTCTTCGCGCTGCCTTGGGGTGTCGTCACCGACGCGAACGCGCCCATCGCCTCGGTCGCCTCGGCGCTGGCGGGCCTCCTCGCCGTCTTTGCCATCGGACGCCTGCTGTGGGGCGCGCCTGCGGGGCTCGCCGCCGCGCTCATTCTCGCCACGAGCCCTTTCTACTTCTTCATGGCGCACCAAGTCCTGACCGACATGATGCTCACGGCCTGGATGAGCTGGGCACTCTACTTCTATTTGACCGCCTGCCGCGCGGCGAATCCGCTCCGGCCGATCCTCGGCTTCTACCTCTGCGTTGCGGGCGCGCTCGCGAGCAAGGGGCCGGCCGCGCTCATGGCGCTCGTGGCCGTCATGGCGGCGAGCCTGGCCACGGACGGCTTCCGCGGGCTCAAGCGCCTGAAGCTGCCGCTGGGTCTCGCCCTCATCGCGCTGACGGCGCTGCCCTGGCTCCTGCCCTATCTCCTCCAGCGCGAGCGGAGCTACGGTCAGGCCGTGGTGATGACGGACTACCTCGGCTGGTACTTCAGGAGCGCTGTCGCCTCGCGGCTGGAGGCGGTGGCGGGGCACCTCGCGCGCTTCCTGCCGTGGGGCTTCTTCATCCTTCCCGCGGCATTGTGGTGGGTTCGCGAGCGCGACGCGGATCGGCGAAGACTGCTCGTCTGGGCAGCGACGCTGGTCGTGCTCCTGAGCCTCTCGGGAGAGCAGCGGGCCCGCTACTTCCTCCCGCTGTGGCCCGTCTTCGCGCTTCTGGTCGCCGACTTCTTCGTGGGCGCCGCCGAGCGGGCCCGGGGGGTGGTGACGGGGGCGGCCGTGGTCTATCTCATATTAATGATGGGGGTGGGCGCCTTCGCGCTCTGGGGCACCGCCTCGGGATCGGACGCGGTCTTCCTCCCGGTCGCCTCGTGGGAGCGCTATGTCGTGGCCGGGGCGCTCGTCGCCGCCTCAGCGCTCGCGCTGCTCAGCCTGCGGGTGGATCACAGCGGCCTGGCGGCGTCGGCCTGGATCGCGATGGGCCTCGGCATAGCGTTGGCCGTGACGGCGCACGGCTACCCGCCCCGTTTCGCCAAGGACCACGACTACCCCGGAATCGCCCGCCGCATCGCGCCTTTGCTCGACCCGGCGCAGCCGCTGCTGGCCTATCCCGACGCCAACCTCGCCTGGGATTTCTATCTGCGCAGTCCCGTGAGCGAGGTGAGAAGCGAAGGCGAGGCCACGGCGCTCATCGCCGCCCCGCCCAAGGCGCGGCTTCTGATCCGCGCGGAAGACTGGCAGCGTCTCAAGCCCCAGGCCGACGCCGGCTGGAAGGTGCTCGACGAGGGGCAGGTAGGCCGCCGCCGCTTCGTGCTGCTGGGCAGCTAACGGACAAGGAGATCGGCATGGAATTCCAGCTTCGAAAGATCGGACACGTCGTGCTCAATGTCAGCGACCTCGACGCCTCGGTGCGCTTCTACCAAGAGGTGCTCGGCCTGCGCGTCACGGACCGCTATCCCGACAGCATGGTGCCCGGGGGCATGGTCTTTCTCTGCGTGAGCGGCGACCATCACGGGGTGGCGCTCGTGGGGGGCGGCAGGAAAGCCGAGGGCGACCGGGAGGCGACCAAGGCCGCAGGCGGCAGCCTCAACCACTTCGCCTTCGAGGTGGGATCCCTCGACGAGGTGTTCCACGCCCGCGCGTGGCTACGGAAGCATGGCGTGCCCATTGTCTTCGAGGGCCGGCGCCGCGCGGGCTGTCAGATCGCCGTGGAGTTCACGGACCCCGACGGCAATAACCTCGAGATCTACTGGAACATCGACCAGATCGGCACCGACGGCCACGTCCGCCCCGCGAGCCAGTGGCGCCAGGCGCGTACCCTCGAAGACGCCGTCGCCCATCCCGTAGCAAGCTTCGGGGTCAGGTCTTGAATTACGACAATGCTCGATTTCAAGACCTGACCCCGATCGGGCCGGTCGGAGCCGCCTGCTAGAACATCATCACGGAGCGCGCCACCTCGCCCGCCTTCATGGCGCGGAAGAACTCGTTCACGTCTTCGAGCCGGCCCCGGCGCGTGATCATCTCGTCCAGCTTGAGGCGGCCCTGCCGGTACAGCTCGATATAACGCGGCATGTCCACCTTGAAGCGGTTGGAGCCCATGCTGCACCCCTGGATCTTCTTCTCGCGGAGGAACATGGGGCCGTCGAGCTCGATCTTCTGCCCCACCGGGATCATGCCCACCACCGTGGCGGTGCCGCCCGGCCGGATGCAGTCGAAGCACTGCTCGGCGGCGATCTTGAGGCCGATGCACTCGAACGAATAGTCCACGCCGCCGTTCGTCATCGCGCGGATAGCTTGGACGGGATCGCCTGATTTGGCGTTGACTCCGTGGGTGGCGCCCAGCTCTTTCGCCGTGGCCAACTTGGACTCGACCGTGTCCACGGCGATGATCATGCGCGCCCCGGCGATGCGCGCACCCTGGACCGCCGAGAGTCCGACGCCGCCGGCGCCGAAGACGGCGACCGTCGATCCCGCCTCGATCCGCGCGGTGTTCAGCACCGCGCCGACGCCCGTGGTGACGCCGCAGCCGATCAGCGCGGCGCGGTCCAGCGGCATCGTGTCGTCGATCTTCACGAGCGCGTTCTCGTGCACCAGCATCTTCTCCGCGTAGGCGGACAGGTTGGCGAACTGGTTGACCGGCTGGCCCTTCCACGAAAGCTTGGGCGGATCCGTCTTGGCGCGGACTGGGCGAGTCTGGCAGAGGTGTGTCCTGCCGGTGAGGCAGTAATCGCAGTGCCCGCAGAAGACCGAGAGACAAGCGATGACGTGGTCGCCCGGCTTGAACTCGCTGACCTGAAGGCCGACCTCCTCGACGATGCCGGCCGCTTCGTGGCCGAGGATGGCGGGCGCCGGGAACGGGTAATAGCCGTCCACGAAGTGCAGGTCGCTGTGGCAGACGCCCGAGGCGACGACACGCACCAGCACCTCGCGGCCGATGGGCTTGTCGATGTCCACTTCCTCGATCGTCAGCGGCTGATGCGGACCATGGAATACGGCGGCTTTCATCTCGGCCTCCTGTGTCGGTCTAGTGGGATCCTGGTGGCGCGCAGGCACAGACATTGCGCCGCCTCGCCCGACGTGTCAAGGCCCCGGGTCCTCCCGTAACTCCGCTCTAAGGGGTGCCGAGACCGGTCGGGCGGCGGTGAAAAACGCGGGAAGACCCGAGGGCGCGTAGCGGCAGACGGGCGCAGGCGCGACGCGCCGGCGGCTACCGGGTGGGCGCAGGTGACTGGCCGAGGGCTTGGCGGGTCGCCAGCAGGCGCTGCCGAGCGAGGACTAACTCCGCGGGTCGCTCGCTGCTCGCGGCGAGGGTGGCGATGAGCTGGCTCTGATGGACCGAGAGGCGCGC
>JAUSJX010000117.1 GCA_030647435.1 Candidatus Rokuibacteriota bacterium | reverse complement strand
CGAAGCACCAGACAAACTAAGACAAAGCGCACTACCAAGGCCAAGCAGAACGCGACGAAGCCCCTTCGGCCTCGGACGGGTGAGCTCGCGAGCGGGCCGATGGCGACGATCCGGTTGCCAGTTCATCCGCTCTATGGCGAGCGAGTCGAGGTCGTCGCTCGCTACGGCCACCACGCGCTGCGGGTGGAACAGGCCGACGGCCAACGGAGGCTCCTGCCGATCGGGTGGACCGATCTGGTACCCCGGCCGGCGGCGCTGACGGTGAAGGGTCGGCCGGTGCGATTGGCGCCGCCTGCGCTGCGCGAGCTCGGCGCCTGGGTCGCGGCCCGGATGAGCAGCCGCGGGTCGCCCGAAAAACTTGACACCGTCCACGGAGATGCGCGAAAGCTGAAGCGCGATGCCGCGCCCACCGACGGTACCGCCGGGCCCCACCACGATGGGGAAGGTCCTCCCCTGGTGGAGCAAGCTGGTGCACCGCGTGCTGGTCGCCGAGGCGTGCGGCAGAAGCGAGGCCGACGATGAACGGACAGATCGAAGCGTCGCAGCTGACACGACGCGCGTTCGTGTACGTGCGGCAGTCGACGATGGCGCAGGTGATGCACCATCGAGAGTCGACGATGATGCAGTACGATCTCAAGCAGCGAGCGGTCGCTCTCGGCTGGGCGCCTGAGGCGATCGAGGTCATCGACGAGGACCAAGCGCGAAGTGCGACGACGACCGACGGGCGGAGCGGGTTTGCCCGTCTGGCCGGCGCGGTCGCGCACGGAGAGGCCGGCGGGGTGTTCGCGATCGACGTGTCGCAGATGGCGCGCTCGTCGGAGGACTGGCGGCGCTTGCTGGTGCTGTGCGGCGTGGCCGGCGTGGCGGTGGTCGACGAGCAGCGGATCTACGACCCGAACGACCAGGACGACAAGCTCCTCTTGGAGTTGAAGGGGACCATGTCCGAAGCGGAGATCCACTGGCTGCGGTTGCGCCTGCAGGGCGCGCGGCAGCACAAGGCGCGACGCGGGGCTCTGAGGATGCCCGCCCCGACCGGATACCTCTGGGGTGAACGGGGCTTCGAGATGGATCCCGACGAGGCCGTGCAGCGGGCCGTGCGCGTCGTGTTTCAGAGGTACGACGTCGAGCCGAGTGGGTGGGCGGTGGTGCGGTGGGCGCGCGAGACGGGGTTCACGTGTCCGACACGACGAACCTCGGCGGACGGGGACTCCGGGGTGGAGTGGAAACCGCTCGGGGTCTCGCGCCTCCACGAAATGCTGAAGAACCCGGTCTACGCCGGCGTGTACGCGTACGGCCGCCGGCGCGAGAAGAAGGTGCTCGTCGACGGACAGATCCGACGGGTGCGTCCCGACACGCGCGATCCGGATCGGTGGTTGGTGAAGATCGAGGGCGCGCATCCGGGCTACATCACGTGGGAGCGGTACGTGCAGAATCAGGAGAAGCTGCGGCAGAACCTGACGCGGAGGGGGAACCTGAGCCGAGGCGCGCCGCGCGAAGGGCCGGCTCTGTTGAGTGGGCTGCTGGTCTGCGGTCGCTGCGGCCAGCGCATGGGACCGGGGTATGCGCGGGGGGCGCGGGCCCGGTTCTGGACGTACATCTGTCACGGGGATCGCGACAAGGGCCAGAAAGGGTGCTGGACGGTGGCCGGGGCGCGGATCGACGAGGCCGTGGAGCAGTTGTTTCTGGACACGATGGTGCCGAGCGAGCTGGAGCTGGCGTTGGCGGTGGATCACGAGGTGGCAAGCCAAGCGGAGGAGCTGGCGAAGCAGTGGCGCGCCCGTCGAGAGCAGGCCGCATACGAGGCGCGTCGAGCCGAGAAGCGCTACAAGTCCGTGGACCCCGACAACCGCGTGGTGGCGAGAACACTCGAAGGCGAGTGGGAGATCAAGCTCCGGGAGCTGGAGGAGGTGGAGCGGCAATACACAGAGGCCCGCCGCACCAGGCGTGTGGATCTGTCGGAGGAAGATCGGGCGCGCGTGCGGGAGCTGGCGCGGGATCTACCGGCGGTGTGGCGATCGCCGGTAACGCCGCCCGCGGATCGGAAGGCGATGATGCGGCTCGTGATCGAGGCCATCTCCCTGTCACCGATCGAGGTGCCGCGGCGGGCGACGCGGGTCACGGTGGCCTGGCAGAGCGGGGTGGTGACCGAGATCGAGGTGCCGAGGCCACACCGGCGCGATCTCTTCCGGACGCCACCGGCGGCCCTCGAGCGAATGCGCGCCCTTGCTGCCGCCGGGCGGCACGACGAGGAGATCGCGGAGATCCTCAACGCGGAAGGGATGCGGACGGGCCGGGCCCTCACCTGGAACACGTGGGCTGTCCGATGGACGCGGAAAAAAGAGCGGATCTGCCGCATCGCGCCCGATCGGCCGCGGCGCGAGCTACTTCCAGACCGTTACCCTGATGGACGCTACTCCGTGGCGGGAGCGGCCAAGCGCTTCGGCGTGAGGCTGGACGTCGTGCATGCTTGGATCAAGCGTGGGCTGGTGAAAGGCGAGCGCAACGACTTCCAGGCGCACCGTCGAGTGTGGTGGCTTGAGATCGCCGAGGACACCGCCGCGAGGCTCGAGCGCCTCGCGGCTCCGTTGAGACGCCCCTGAACCGCACGAAGGTGGCCGATTGAGGCTTTGTTCGTGCAGGAGGTCGCAGTATGAACGGCGGTACCC
>JAUSJX010000116.1 GCA_030647435.1 Candidatus Rokuibacteriota bacterium | reverse complement strand
GGTGGAAAACATGCCTAAGATGCGGTTGATGGTCTGCCCCGCATCCACCGTATGGAGCGTGCTCAAGACAAGATGGCCCGTCTCCGCTGCGGACAGGCCGATCTCCACTGTCTCGCGGTCCCGCATCTCGCCGACAAGGATAATCTTCGGCGCCTGACGTAGCGCGGCGCGGAGCCCGCTTGAGAAGGTGTCGAAATCACTCCCCATTTCCCGCTGGTTGAAGGTGGCCATCTTGTGCGGATGGGAGAATTCGACCGGGTCCTCGAGGGTCACGATGTGGAGCTGGCGCTCCTGGTTCATGCGGTCGAGGAGCGAGGCCAGCGTCGTCGACTTGCCCTGACCCGTGGCGCCCGTCACCAGGACGAGCCCGCGCTTCAGCTTGAGCAGATCCAGCACCCCCGGAGGCAGCCCGAGCTGCTCCAACGCGGGGATCTGGTAGGGGATGCGCCGGAACGCGGCGGCGACGCTCGCGCGCTGCCTGAAGACGTTGATGCGGAAGCGGGCGAGCCCTGGGACGCCGTAGGAGAAGTCGCAGTCGAGCCGTTCGCTGAAGGTCTTCTTCTGATCCTCCGACATGATGGAGAAGACCAGCGCTTCGCACTGCTCCGCCGTGAGCGCGTCCGACTCGTGCGCCACGAGCTTGCCCCGCACGCGGAACATGGGCGGCAGGCCGACCTGGACGTGGATATCGGTTGCGTTCATCTCGATCGCGAGCCGCAGCACTTCCTCGAGCTTGACCACCGGCGCCTCCGTCATGGGATGCCACGCTACCAAGCCGGGGCGGCCCCCGTCAACTAATCGCGCGGCGCCGCAGCTCCTCGAGCTCTTCGAGCGGGATGGCGAGGAACGCGGATACGACGGCCGGATCGAAGTGCGTGGCGCTGCAGCGGGCGATCTCCTCGCGCGCGGCCTCGAGCGGCACGGCGCGGGAGTACGGGCGGTCGAAGGTCATGGCGTCGAGGGCGTCGGCCACGGCGAAGATGCGGGCGCCCAGCGGAATGCCTTCGCCGCGGAGACCCTCCGGATAGCCGTTGCCGTCCCAGCGCTCGTGGTGGTGGTAGACGATGGGCACCGCGCCCGCCAGGAACGGGATGTGCTCGACCAGCCGTCGACCGACCTCCGGATGCGTCCGCATGACCTTCCACTCGTCGGGGCTGAGCGGCCCCGGCTTGAGGAGGATCGAGTCGGGGATGCCGATCTTGCCGATGTCGTGGAGCATGACGCCGTGCTCGATGTCGCGCAGCTCCGCCTCTGGTATGCCGTAGGCCCGGGCGATGGCCACGACGTAGACGCGCACCCGCTCCGAATGCATCCCCGTGCCCAGGTCCCGCGCAGCGATGAGCCCGTGGAGCGCCATCAGCGTGGCGCGCTCGCCCTGGGACAGCGGCCGGAGCCCCGCGGGCAGAAGACAGATCTCGCCGCTGCGCCACAGATCCCCGGGGTCGCTGTCCACGGCGGGATCGGCGGGGGCAGGACGCAGGATGAAGTCGTAGGCGCCGTCGTTGAGGCCTTCGAGCGCCGTCCTCACATCGGCCCGGCTGCTCAGCACCACCACGCCGCCTTCGCCACGCGCCGTGGAGCGGGCGCCCACCAGCGCTTCGAGAGCAGGTCCAGGGTCCGGCAGGGCGAGCGGCAGCCAGCCGCCGGGTCCGTCAGAAGCGCCGAAGATCTCGGGGAGCGCCACGGGCGCGGCTCCAACAGCGACCGCCGCCGACTCGTGAGTCGACACGCGGTTCTTTCCCGCTCGCTTGGCGGCGTAGAGCGCTTCGTCGGCGGCGCGGAGCAGGTCCTCGGCCGCGGCCCCAACGTCCTCGGGCAGCGTGGCGATCCCGAAGCTCGCGCTGATGCGCTGCCCGTGCGGAAAAACGTGGTGCTCGAGCACGTGGCGGATCCGGTCGGCGTAGATCTGGGCGCCGGCCTTGGGCGTCTCGACCAGGAGGACGGCGAACTCGTCGCCGCCGTAGCGGCAGATCACGTTGATGCCGCGCGAGTGCTTCAGGAGGAGCTCGCCGACGCCGCGGAGGGTCTCGTCGCCCGTCGCGTGGCCCAGCTCGTCGTTGACGGCCTTGAAGCCGTCGAGGTCGAGCAGCACGACAGACACCGGGTGGTTGAAGCGGCGGTAGCGGGAGACCTCCTCCTCGAGCCGGATGGAGAAGAAGCGGCGATTGTACAGTCGCGTCACCTCGTCCTTGAACGAGACCTCCTTGAGCCGCGCATTGGTGGACTCGAGCTCCCGGTAGGCGGCGTCCAGGCGCGCGGCGAACTGGTTCATCTCGCCGGTCTGGGTCTCTATGGTGCCCAGCATCCGCGAGAACGAGCCCATGAGGACGCCGATCTGGTCGGTCTTCTCCGCCACCGCCGATTCGACCCTGGTCGTGGCAGCCACCGTCTCGGCGGTGCGCCTGACGGTCGAGGCCAGATCCCAGATGACGAAGCCGCCGGCGGCCATGAGGAGCCCGGTGAAGACCAGGAGCGCCTGGCTCCAGAGGAGATCGCGGCCGTAAATCGGCTCATGGCCGAGCCACGACATCACGGAAGCGTAGAGCGAATAGGCGAGGATGAGGAGCGGCACCAAGGCCGTGAGCGTCAGCGCCAGCGAGATCTTGCGCCGGAACCAGTCGCCCCAGAGCGGCGCAATTATGGGGGCCGACGCGGGGGGGGCCGGCGCGGGCCCCTGCAATACCGTTGTCGCTTCCAGTTCGCTGAGCATCAGCCGCTTGAACTACAACAACTATGCCAGCCACCAGGTGACTGAAATCATTGGCCTTTAGGCTGGGCAGCCGCACTACGCGGACCATCTCCGGCGTCTGAGCGACGAAAACTGGCACCCTGGCACTGTGGAGAAGAGCCGTCGCTACTGCACGGCCACGGCTTTTGGCGGGATCAGGCCTTGGCGAAAGAGACGAAGAAAGAGCCGAACTCGACAGGCTCGAAGCAGTCCGGGATCTCGCCATGCTTCCACGCGCCGGGGATCTTGACCACCCGGAATCCCGGCTCGCCGCCCCAGCGCCGCCGGAGGTCGGCCTCGCTGAAGACCCGGCAGTGGTCGGCGTAGCCGTGCACGGGCCGGTAGTCGGGGATCGGGCCCCGGGCGCGGAACTCGTGCATCGGGACCACGAAGCAAAAGCGCCCACCCGGCCTGAGGACGGTCAGGATGGAGCGGACCGTCACGTTCACGTCGCGGACGTGCTCGAGGACGGCGAACGAGTACGCCAGGTCGAAGCGGCCGGGCTCGAAGTATTCGTGGACCTCCTCGGCCAGGCCCTCGCGGAAAGACGCCGTCTTCCAGCGGTTGAGCTGCCGGGCGATCCGGACGTTCGTGAAGGATACCTCGACGCCGTCCACCGCGAGCTCCGGGTGGCGCGCGCAGAGGGCCATCGCCACGCCGCCCTCACCGCTGCCGGCGTCGAGCACGCGCCGCGGCTTCACGGCGTCGACCTCGCGCTCGAGCTCCTGGAACTCCGGGTCGCGGCCGCGCCGCTCGATCATCTTGCGGGTCTTCTTCCCGGACAGCATGCGGATCCGCTTCTCCAGGAGCTTGAGCCCCAGCTTCCAGCGGAGGCCCTTGTACTGCTGCTCCTGGGCAAGGACGTAGGCTTCGCGGCTTTGCAGGTGGCCGAGCCACGATCGGATACGCGCCGCCTGCTCGGCGTAGCGCGGGTCGGGGCGCGCGGCATGCGCCGCCTCCACGATCTCCAGCGCGCCGTAGATGTTCTCGCGGTAGAGCTCGAAGCGCACGCTTTGGATGACGCCGTCCACGTCTGCGGCGTCGGGGACCGGCGCGGGCCCGACGGACTCGCTCATGGTCTGGGCGCTCCTTCGGCGATCATGGTATCACTCCCCGCCCGGCCGGTCGGCGGACGGATCGAGGCCGAAGGCCTCGGCCAGGAGCTGATAGGAGCGCAGGCGCGCTTTGAAGTCGAATGTGATGGCCACGATCATGAGCTCGGCCGCCCCGTACGCGCCGGCGAGGGCGAGGAGCCGGTCGCGCACCTGCTCGGGCGTGCCCGCGATGGTGCGCCGTCTCGCGTGGTGGACGATGGCCAACTCCTGTTCGGTATACGGGTACGTCTCGGCCTCCTCGGCCGACGGGAACGCGCCGGGGCGGCCCGTGTAGAGGCGCGTGATCCACAGGTCGCGGCTCTTCGCGAGCCGCTGCGCCTCGGCTTCGGTGTCGGCGGCCAGCGCGAAGACTGCGACGCTCGCCCGCGGCGCCTCGAGCACCCCGGGACGGAAGCGCGCGGCGTACGCGCGGGTCACCTCGGCGCCTCCCTCGTCGTTGATGAAGTGGGCAAAGGCGAACGCCGTGCCGAAGCGGGCCGCGAGTGCCGCCCCCTCGTCGCTCGAGCCGAGCAGCCACAGCTCGGGCGTGGTCGGGCCGTCGGGCATGGCGCGGATACCGCGGAAGGGATGGCCCTGCGGCAGGTCGTTTCGCAAGAAACCGAGGAGGTTACCTATCTGGGCCGGAAAGTGCTCGATGCCGAGCGTGCCGGGCCCGTGGGCGAGCGCTCGCGCCGTCCGCGGGTCACTGCCGGGCGCGCGCCCGATTCCCAGGTCGATGCGCCCGGGGTAAAGCGTCTCCAGCATCCGGAAGTTTTCCGCCACTTTCAACGCGCTGTAGTGGCTGAGCATGACACCGCCCGAGCCGACGCGGATGCGCGAGGTGCGCGCGGCCACGTGCGCCACGAGCACCTCCGGGGTCGAGCCGGCGAGGCCGCGGCTTGCATGGTGCTCCGCGAGCCAGTAGCGATGGTAGCCCCAGCGCTCGCAGGCTTGCGCCAGCTCGACCGTCTCCGCGACGGCCTCGGCGGCGGTGCCGCCGGTGCGAATGGGCGACTGGTCGAGCACGCCGACGAGAGGCACCGCGCGGGAACCCCTCAGGCCGTGGGGAGTCGGCGCGACAGGACCTTGGAGACGCTCTCGGGCGCGAATCCCAGCTGCAGGAGCGCCACGCCCGTGTCGGCGTACTCGCGGTACGCGCGGATGCGCCCGCCCTCGAGGTCCCCGCCGTCAAGATCCCCGCCGTCAAGATCCCGGCCGTCAAGATCGAAGACGCTCATGCCCGAAAACCGGACGCGGCGCCCCTCGCTTCGCGGCACGGCCGCGGTCGCCGTGTAGCTGAAGGTCCACTCGGCGGCGGCGCGGTGCGCATCCATCACGATAGAGTTCATCTGCCAGCGGTAGTCGCGGCCCTCGCGGAACATGCGCTCGAACATGCCGCGGAGAGCCGCGTGCCCGGTGTGCGGGCCATAGAAGAGGTCTCCGTAGGTCGCGTTCTCGGTGAAGCAGGCAAGGAGACCCTCGACATCACGGCGGTTGAAAGCCTCGGCGAACCGCTCGACCAGATTCACGCCGGCTTCCGGACTCCGGCTCCCTCGACCTCGATCCGCATCTTGTAGAAGGAGCGCCACACGAAGATCACGGACACGACGAAGAACACCACCGCCAGGCTGCGGGTGAACAGGGCGCCGCGCTCGACCGTGAGCGACACGGCGAGCTCCACGGCCAGCAGGCCGAAGAGGGTCGTGAACTTGATGATGGGATTCATGGCGACCGACGACGTGTCCTTGAACGGATCGCCCACCGTGTCGCCGATCACGGCTGCGGCGTGGAGCGGGGTGCCCTTTTCCTTGAGGTCGACCTCGACGACTTTCTTGGCGTTGTCCCAGGCGCCGCCGGCGTTGGCCATGAACACCGCCTGGTAGAGGCCGAAGAGCGCGATGGAGATCAGGTAGCCGATGAAGAAGTACGGCTCGAGGAAGGCGAACGCGAGCGTCGCGAAGAACACGGCCAGGAAGATGTTGAACATGCCCTTCTGGGCGTACTGCGTGCAGATCTCGACGACTTTCTTGCTGTCGGTGACCGATGCCTTGGTGACGCCCTCGAGCTTGATATTGGCCTTGATGAACTCCACCGCCCGGTAGGCGCCCGTCGTGACCGCCTGGATGGAGGCGCCGGTGAACCAGTAGATCATCGCCCCGCCCGTGATGAGGCCGAGGAGGAAGGGCGGATGGAGGAGCGAGAGCTTGTCGAGATTCTCCGTCAGGCGGTGCGTGAGCACCACGATGATCGAGAAGATCATGGTCGTGGCGCCGACGACGGCCGTGCCGATCAGCACGGGCTTGGCCGTCGCCTTGAACGTGTTGCCGGCGCCGTCGTTCTCCTCGAGCATGTGCTTGGCCGATTCGAAGTTGACGTCGAAACCGTGGTCCTTGCGGAGCTCGGCCTTGATGCCGGGGATCTGCTCGATGAGGGAGAGCTCGAATACCGACTGCGCGTTGTCCGTGACGGGGCCGTAGGAGTCCACGGCTATCGTGACGGGGCCCATGCCGAGGAAGCCGAAGGCGACGAGGCCGAAGGCGAAGACGGCAGGGGCGACCATCAGGGCAGCCATGCCCTCCCGGCTGACCAGGTACGCGGTGCCCATGAGCCCCACGACCACCATGCCGAGCCAATAGGCGCTGAAGTTCCCCGCCACGAGCCCCGACAGGATGTCCAGCGACGCGCCGCCCTCGCGCGCCGAGGTCACGACCTCGCGCACATGGGCCGAGTTCGTCGAGGTGAAGACCTTCACGAATTCAGGGATGATGGCGCCGGCGAGCGTGCCGCACGTGATCACCGTCGCCAGCTTCCACCAGAGCGTGCCGTCCCCCAGCCCCGGGATCAGCCACCAGGAGACCAGGTACGTCAGCGCCACCGACACGATGGAGGTAATCCATACGAGGGTGGTCAGGGGATGCTCGAAGTTCATCTTGGTGGCGTGCGCGTATCGACCGCGCGCCATCGCGTCGTTGATGAAGTACGAGGCGCCGCTGGCGACGATCATCATGACGCGCATCACGAAGATCCAGACCAGGAGCTGGACCTGGACCATCTCCTTCGGTACCGCCAGCAGGATGAAAGAGATGAGCGCCACGCCCGTGACGCCGTAGGTCTCGAAGCCGTCGGCGCTGGGGCCGACCGAGTCGCCCGCGTTGTCGCCCGTGCAGTCCGCGATGACGCCGGGGTTGCGCGCGTCGTCCTCCTTGATGTTGAAGACGATCTTCATCAGGTCCGAGCCGATGTCGGCGATCTTGGTGAAGATGCCGCCCGCGATGCGGAGCGCCGAAGCGCCGAGCGACTCACCGATGGCGAACCCAATGAAGCAGGCGCCCGCGTAGTCCCGGGGGACATAGAGCAGGATGCAGAGCATGATCAGCAGCTCCACGCTGATCAGCAGCATGCCCACGCTCATGCCGGCGCGCAGCGGGATGGCGTAGACGGGGAACGCCAGCCCCCTGAGGCTGGCAAAGGCGGTGCGCGAGTTGGCGAAGGTGTTGATGCGCATGCCGAACCAGGCCACGCCGTAGCTGCCCCCGATGCCGACCAGGCTGAAGAACAGGATGATCGAGACCTGCTGGCCCGTGAAGTGCTGGAGCACGCCGAAGTAGAACGTCACGATGATCGCGATGAAGACCCACAGGATCATCAGGAACTTGCCCTGTTGGATCAGGTACGTCTTGCAGGTCTCGTAGATCAGCTCCGAGATCTCGAGCATGGACTGGTGCACCGGCAGAACCCTGAGCTGCTTGAAGATCACCATCCCGAACCCGAGACCGAGGAGGCAGACGAGCAGGCCCCACTGGAGCAGCGAGCGGCCGGTCATGCCGCCGAAGCTGACCTGGGAGAGATCCGGGATCTTGAGGTTGGCCTCGCCGCCGCCCTGGTGCTGGGCGGGGGCGGCTACACCCTGGGCCCAGGCGGCGTCGAGCGCCGGACCGGCCATCGCGGCCAGGACGACCAGGGCCAGGAGCACCGGCAAGACCCAGACGGCGCGCCGGTGCGCTTCGGGGGTTCCGTTCATGTGCGCATCTCCTCGATAACTGGGGATATAAGCGCCTGCCGCGCCGCGGCAACCACTCCCTTATGCCCATCTTTGCGGCGCGAGTCAAGCCTTCCGGACTCGCTTGCCCGCGGGACGAATCCGGGTCTATCCTTCCATCCCATGCCCTATGACTTCGACCGCGTCATCGACCGCCGCAGCACCGAGAGCAACAAGTGGCACAAGTTCCCGCCTGACGTCCTGCCCCTCTGGGTCGCCGACATGGACTTCCCCTCGCCGGAGCCGGTGATCCGGACGCTCCGCGAGCGGGTGGAGCACGGCGTCTTCGGCTACGGTGTCGAGCAACCGGAGTTCCACGAGGTGATGTGCGACCGGCTGCTCAAGCGTTTCGGCTGGAAGGTCGAGCCCGAGGCGATGGTGCTGATGCCCGGCGTCATCTCCGGCTTCAACGTCGCCGCCCGCGCGTTCGCGAACCCCGGCGACGGCGTGCTGATGCAGCTGCCCGTCTACCCGCCCATCCTCCGCCTGCCCGACAACGTCGGGATGTCGCGAGACGGCGCCGACCTCACGCGCGGCGCCGACGGGCGCTACACTGTCGACTTCGACGCCTTCGAGCTCGCCATTACGCCGCGCACGCGCATGTTCCTCCTCTGCAACCCCCACAACCCGGTCGGCCGCGTGTTCACACGCGAAGAGCTGTCGCGGATGGCGGAGATCTGCCTCCGGCGCGGCCTCGTCATCTGCGCCGACGAGATCCACGGCGATCTCATCTACAGCGGCCACGGCCATGTGCCGATCGCGTCGCTCGATCCCGACATCGAGGCGCGCACCATCACGCTCATGGCCCCGAGCAAGACCTACAACCTGGCAGGTCTCAGGTGCGCGCTGGCCGTCATCCCGAACCAGGCGCTCCGGGAGAAGTTCGTGGCGGCGCGCCTGGACATGGTCCAGACGCCGAACATCCTGGGCTACACGGCAATGCTGGCGGCGTACCGGGACGGGCAGCCCTGGCTGGACGAGCTCCTGCGCTACCTCGAGAACAACCGGGACTTTCTCGTGAAATATGTCCGGGCCAACTTCCCGGGGATCGAGGTAGGGGTGCCCGAGGGCACCTATCTCGCCTGGCTCGACTGCCGCCAAGCGCGCATCCCGAACAACGACCCGTTCATTTTCTTCCTCGAGACAGGCCGGGTGGCCTTCAATGACGGGGCGACATTCGGGCGCGGGGGGCCGGGCTTCGTGCGTCTCAACTTCGGCTGCCCGCGCCAGCTGCTCATACAGGGGCTCGAGCGCATCGGCCAAGCCCTCGGGCGGCTCCCGCAGGTCGGGCGCTAGCCCGCCGGAGGGCAGCCGGAAAGCTCGGGAGGCGCCGGCACGCCCAGTATCCCCACGGCCTGCCGGACGTTGGCGCAGGCGTCGGGCCTCCCGGGCTCGAGTCGGAGCGCTTCCACAAACAGCGGCAGCGCGTCGGCCACGAGGCCGCTCCTCGCGTACAACCAGCCGAGCACGGCGTACCACGGGGCCTTGTCGCGGGAGAGCCTGAGCACCTCGCGGTACTGGGCAATGGCCTCGGGCATGCGTCCCTGCTCGACGTAGGCGCCGCCGAGATTGATCCGCGCGAAGCGGTTGGCGGGCTCGAGCGCCACCGCATGGCTCCAGAGCGATACCGAGTCGCGCCAGACCCGGACCTGCTGCACCGTCAGCACGACCAGAACCACCACCATTACCGCTGCCACGGCCCGCACCACGCGCTCGCCGGACCAGCGCCACGCGACCGCGCCTCCAGCCAGGAGCGCCCAGCCAAGGCACGCCAGGTAGGACTACCGGTCCGCGACCGCTTGCGGGCCGTTGTGAAAGAACCCGAGCACGGGCGCCAGCGTGATCGCGTAGACGAGGCAGACGGCGGTGAAAGCCGGCCAGCGGCGGCGCATCAGCACGGCCACCAGGGCGGTCCCGGCGACGACGGCGAAGTGCCACCAGGTGATGGTGACGAACAGCGGGTAGAGCGGGGAGAGGTCGAGGGGCAGGACCGTCTTG